>JAZBOW010000037.1:0-17678 GCA_036351335.1 Bacteroidales bacterium
GCTTCTTCAAGCAATGCTTCATTCACATTTTCATCTACAAAGTAAGGTTTAGCTAATTGCTCCCGGTAACTGTTTAACTCCTTTTGAAAAACTTTGGAAGTATCCATCTTCAGTTCTTCAGCTTCCTTTACCTTTAGTTTAAAATTGATAAAAAGATCAAGATATTCTTCAATAGTGCTGGTTTCATATGCACTCGTCTGGCTATTGTTTTTACTATACACTTTCATAAACTCACCAACGGTAACTTTCTCATCACCAATTGTAACCAGGGTTTTGTTATCCAGAGAAAATTGTGCATTCACACTGAAGCTGAATAATAAGATCAGCATGCTTAAACCAAATAAATTTTTCATTTTTTCCATCTTCATTATTAATCTGTTCTATTTATTTCTGCTGTAATTTGGCGCCTCACGCGTAATTGTAATATCGTGCGGGTGGCTTTCTGCCGCCCCGGCGGCTGTAATTTTGATAAATCTTGCTTTTTGCAGGTCCGCAATGGTTTGGGAACCGGTGTATCCCATTCCTGACCGCAGTCCGCCTACCATCTGCACCACTACTTCACTTAATGATCCTTTGTAAGGTACGCGACCTACAATACCTTCCGGTACAAGCTTTTTAATGTCGTCTTCGGCATCCTGGAAATAACGATCTTTTGATCCGTCTTTCATGGCTTCAACCGATCCCATACCTCGATAAGTTTTAAATTTTCTGCCGTCAAAAATAATGGTTTCACCAGGAGACTCGTCCACCCCCGCAAATAAAGAGCCTGCCATAATAGAATCGGCACCGGCAGCAATTGCTTTAACAATATCACCTGTATAGCGAATGCCGCCATCAGCAATAACGGGAGTACCTGATCCTTTTACAGCCTGGGACACCTCATAAATGGCTGATAGCTGCGGCACACCTACGCCCGCAATCACACGCGTGGTGCATATCGAACCCGGCCCGATGCCTACTTTTATGGCATCAGCGCCAACAGCCAATAGATCTAATGCGGCTTCAGCCGTAGCAATGTTTCCAACGATCAGGTCTACATCCGGAAAGGTGGTTTTAATATTTTTAGCCATATCGAGCACTCCTTGCGAGTGGCCATGGGCTGTGTCAACTACAATAGCATCCACACCGACATTAACCAAGGCCGTCACCCTTTTCATAGTATCTGACGCAATACCTACCGCAGCAGCCACCCTTAATCTTCCTTTTTCATCCTTACAACTATTTGGGTGGGTGGCTATTTTCAAGATGTCTTTGTAAGTGATCAGGCCTACCAGTTTAAAATCTTTATCCACAACAGGTAGCTTTTCAATCCTGTGCTCCTGAAGTATATCAGCAGCTTTTTCAAAGTTTGTGAACTCAGTTGTGGTTATGAGATTCTCTTTGGTCATTGCTTGTTGCACCTTCTTATGATGGTCACGTTCAAAGCGGAGATCACGGTTGGTGACAATACCTACCAGTTTATTGGTATCGTCCACTACAGGAATGCCTCCAATGCTAAATTCTTTCATAATGTCCAACGCATCCTGAACTGTAGCTTCAACGCTAAGGGTAATCGGATCGAGGATCATGCCATTTTCAGCCCGTTTTACTTTTTTCACCTCGTTTGCCTGGCGTTCAATGGTCATATTTTTATGCATCACACCAATACCGCCTTCCTGAGCCATAGCGATCGCCATTTTTGATTCAGTAACCGTATCCATAGCAGCAGAAATCACCGGGATTTTGAGCGATATATTTCTTGAGAATCTCGTGGACAGGTCGGTTTCTCTTGGAAGCACTTTTGAATGCGCCGGCACAAGCAATACATCATCGTAAGTTAGGCCTTCACCCTTAAATTTTTCGCTATCAAAGGACATGATCAGAATGTTTTAAAATTGGGCAAAAGTACCAAATTTATCGATACCCTTTTATGCCTTAACCGCACGGAATGGTCTTATTTAACATCCTTTAATATATAACGGTAACCGTTCCCTGCTGATTGAACGAATTGCTATACACATCCAGGTACTGAAATTTGTAAATATAAGTCCCTTGAGCCACAAGGGTTCCTCTGTAAGTACCATCCCAGCCATTATATGGATCGGTTGTTTCAAAAATCAATTGCCCCCATCGGTTATATACCTGAAACAAATAGTTACTACCGCCCAGAAACCTGAAAACCGGTTTAAAAAAAGCTTCAGTGCCACCCGGTTTAAAGGCGTTAGGAAAATAGATGTCTGATTCGGGAATGACCGCAGCACGGTTGGAATTGCTAGATTCCTTAAATCCAAAACTGTTCTCCTCTCTTTCAATGGCTTGCACCCAGTAAACAAGGCTTTCATTGGTATTATTCAGATTGGAAATATCGTCAATATATTCATTTTCATACCAGTAAACGGAATCAACTGGTGATATGGGTTCTAAATTGCCATCCTTCCGGTAGATGTAATATTTTTTTACCCCCGCTTTCCATCCTTCATACCTGTTCCACCTTAACCAATTATGATCCCTATCCTTAATGACCACTGAAAGAGCCATGGTTTTTAGGTTATTTGATTCCAGTACTTTTTTATTGCAACTATCCATAATCTTTATACCATAAAGATAGTGACCAAGCGAACCATCCGCTGTTGAATCGATAACTACAAGAGGTGTATTTGCCAAAGTATCCACATGTATTGTCGTCAGGTAGTTGAGTGCTTCCTCTCCGGGTTCACTGCGCCAAAGCTGCAAATACGAATGCGTAACGGCCGTATCATAGTCGATGGTCAATTCAATTTGGTTATCGGGCAGTACATCAGCATTTGCAAAATATGAGTAAGTAGGCTTTTCGTAGCCAAAGGCATAAATAGATTGTATGCATGATGATGTGGTATAAAATGTATCGCCTTTAAACACTTTTTCACGAATGTAATAATCATATATTCTACCCACTCTAAGGTCTTCATCTACTACTGTTATTATATCATTTTTTGTTCTGATGAAATTTTGTCCATATAGCGTCCTGCTAATTTTAGTTTGAGACAAACCGGAACTTGAATTTCCAATTAATTCAAAAGAAATAGAATCTGCTTCATAATCAATAAAGGGTTCAAAAGTAATGGTAGCTTCAAGCATACAGGGATCGTAAACGACATCGTATAGCCTGATATTTTGAAGCGGGTTTGCAAAAGTACCAGGATCTTTATTTCCACAACTATCTATCGCGGCAATGGCATATTGGTATATAGTATCGCATGCCGGCACCAGCGTATCGACATAAAATGTAGTTTGCATACCATATACCGTATCGATATCCTGAAACCCGCCATCCCATCTATACAAAATGTATCCAACCACATCCCCGCTTGACGAAGCTTCCCAACCCATTACTATCCGTGGTACACCGTTGAAATAATTGATACTTACTGAGTCGAAAATAGTTTTAGCCGGGAGGATAATATCCTTGAAATGTCCGCCACCAATATTTGATCCTGAAACACAACCATTTTCATTTGCCAGCGTTACTTTGAAATTCACCCACTCATCACATACATACACCTGTTTTTTATACGGGTTAGATGCTACAGAATCGATTAAATTCCAATTACCCTGTAGGTCTTCCATAAAGATATAATACAAATCATTTGACCCTTCCGGCAAAGGGTCGGCTGGTGGATTCCAGTATAAAGTGGCTTCATCAAGGTCGGCGGACACTCCTATTTGTAAAAATATGGTTTGAAGTATTTCAGATGGCATGCTGACATCCTGATACAGCGCATCTACACGGTATTTTTGCGATTGATTATCCGCATGCGCACCTATATGGGTAAAACTTAATTGTTCAGTTGATACATTATCTACTAAACTGAAACCCATTCCGTTATCATAAAATATTTCGTAAGCTTTCAAACCTGTTGGTTCATCAGGAGGAAGCCAGTAAACGGTTACATCTCCATTTTCGTCTACATCAAGACAGGTAATGGAGGGGCTTTGCTGCGAGAATGCCCACAATGGCAGACATGAGAAAAGGAAAATGTACCAGCTGTTTTTCATTTTTGGTCAATAACTATTTCACGAATTATTTACCTTTCCAACCACCAAAGTTATCATTTCTTCTGAACTTAAATAGGTTCCGGCTGTTTCTAGTAATTCTTTGGGTGTAACCTTCAAAATCTCATCCAGGCTTTTCTTATAAAATAAAAAGCCTTCACCAATATCTTTTGCCGACTTAAAACGCTCCGCCAAAGCAAATGGCCCGTCAAAAGTTCGAAGGAAGGTTCCGTAAATATAATTCTTCACACGGCTTAACTCATCTTCTCCAATTTTTTCAGTTTGAAGTCGGTTTAATTCAAACATGATTTCTTTAAGAGCGATTTCCGTAGCCTGCGCATTTACTTCGGTAGATACCGAGAAGAAACCCGCATGCTTATAATTTGTTACGAAAGAATGTACACCATAGGTACAGCCTTTATCTTCGCGTAAATTTGACATCAGCCGTGAGCCAAAATAACCTCCCAGAATAGTATTTAGCAAAAGGAACTTGTTATAATCGGGATGTTGCTTGCTGAAAATTGGCCGGCCAATTCTGATAGCCGACTGCATGGCATCAGGCTTTTCAATAAACTTTTCTCTTATGCCAATAATGCCCTGTTCAGGAACCTGGTATCCTGACGATTTTTCTCGTTGCCAGGTTTTTCCAATATATTGGTTGAGCAAACCTACAATTTTGTTCGTGATCTTTCCACTTACAACCAAATAGGCATTGGATGGGTGATAAAGGCGTTTATAAAAATGCAACAGATCATTTCTTTCAATCAGGTCGAAGTCTCCAAGTTCCAACACCTGTCCGTATGCCGAGCCTTCGCCAAATACAAGTTTATTAAATTCCAGCATGGCCTTATAACGTACTTTTTCGCTGTTTATCAAATATTCTTGCCGTTGTCTGTCGATATGAATTTTCAGCTCTTCTTCTGGAAATGTGGCCTCCATCAGCAACCGTCCGATCACAGGAATTAAATGCTTTAAATGCTTTGACAACAAATACAGCGTAATCGTCGACGTATCTTTGGTAACTGAAACGTCAAGGTAAGCACCATAATAATCAATCAGTGCTGCAATTTTTGAAGAATTATAAGCACGGGTGCCTTCTTTTAACAGTTTACCTACGCTCGCTGCCGTTAGTTTTTTATCCTGAAAAATAGAACCCGCATTGATCACGATGTCAAGCCGCAATACGTTCTCAATTCCCGCGTCTATTAAAAAAACCTCCAGGCCATTATCAAGTACTTCCTTTTGAGGTTCTTCAAATGCTAAATGCACCGGACTTCCATGAGGTGGCAGCTTACTTCTATCTATTTGTATTTCATTACTCATCCATTACCATTTACAGCCTGGTAATACAAAATACTCGGCTTCGTTTCTACAAAAATTTCATTGGCCTTTTGTTTTATATCCTTCCTGCTTACCTGCTGATAGTTTTCAACTTCATCGTTAATCATTGAGGCACTACCCAGCATTTCATAATAAGCAAGATTCATGGCCTTACTTAAAACAGACATCCTGGAGAATAATAAATTGGCTTCTATTTTATTGTTGACTTTTTTTAGTTCATCTACTTCAACAAGGTCGTTGCAAATCCGGTTCATTTCATCAAATATCAGCTTTCCGGCATCTTCCCTGCTTGCACCATTTAATAACCTTCCCGAAACGATAAATAAGCCTTGATCAAGATCTCCTGTTACAAAAGCGCTTATTTCGGAAAACATTTTTGACTTTTTGATGAGATTTTGGTACATCCGTGATGAGTTGCCATTTGATAATACATCCGAAATCAGATCGGTTTTATAAAATCCCGACTCTGCTCTTTTGGGCATATGCCAGGCCATGTAAATTGCATTTTGCGGTACATTTCGGTTAACTGTCAATTCTCTCAATTCAGTCTGACGGGGTTCGGTTGGATAATTTCTTGTAAAAGCTTTTCCTGAGGGGATCGGGCCGAACCATTTTTCAGCAAGCCTTGAAATTTCTCCTGTTGAAATATCACCTGCTACCGAAAGAATGGCATTATCAGGATTATAATATTTATGGTAAAAAGATTTCACATCCTGCATGCCGGCCTGTTCAATATGGCTGATGTCTTTGCCAATGGTATTCCACTGGTAAGGATGTTTCTGGTATGCCATCGGTTTCAACAACAGGTACACATCGCCATAAGGCTGGTTCAGATAGTTTTGCTTAAACTCCTCGATGACCACCTGTCTTTGCACATCCAGGCTTTTTTCTGAAAATGCCAGCGAAAGCATGCGGTCCGATTCCAGCCAGAAAGCCGTTTCAATATTATTTTTAGGGATGGTTAAGTAGTAGTTTGTATAATCATTGTTTGTAAACGCGTTGTTTTCACCCCCGGCTTTCTGAAGTGGTTCATCATATTTTGGAATATTTACTGACCCCCCAAACATCAGATGCTCAAAAAGATGCGCGAACCCAGTCCGGTCAGGACTTTCATCTCTTGAGCCTACCTTATAAATAATATTCATAGCCACCATGGGCGTACTTTTATCCTTATGGACAATAATGCGCAAACCATTGGCTAATGTAAAGGATTCAAACGGCAACATATCGTTTCATAATTAGCTTGCAAACTTAAGGATATAACTTAAAATGACCCATTTTATTTTACATGAATCTCTTCAAAAAATGCTACTTTTGTAGGTTGTATCTGATGAATTTTTAACTCAAAAAAGGGATTATGGAAAGAGACCAAAAAATATTTGACCTGATTAAACAGGAGAAAGAAAGACAAATGCACGGCATTGAATTAATTGCCTCTGAAAACTTTGTTAGCAACCAGGTGCTGGAAGCAATGGGCTCAGTAATGACCAATAAATATGCAGAAGGATATCCAGGGAAGCGTTATTATGGCGGCTGCGAAATTGTGGATCAGTCGGAGCAACTGGCGATAGACAGGGCATGTGAATTGTTTGATGCTGAATACGCCAATGTGCAGCCACATTCAGGTGCACAGGCCAATATGGCGGTTTTTCTTGCCTGCCTACAACCGGGAGATACTTTTATGGGACTTGACCTGTCGCATGGCGGCCACCTTTCTCATGGTTCATTTGTAAACTCATCGGGTATTTTATACAACCCCGTCGCTTACAAGGTAAAAGAAGAGACAGGCACTGTTGATTATGATGAAATGGAGGAACTCGCGCTCAAAGAAAAACCTAAAATGATTATTGCAGGCGCTTCAGCCTATTCCCGCGATTGGGATTATGAACGTATGCGACATATTGCCGATCAGATTGATGCTATTTTAATGGCGGATATAGCCCACCCTGCCGGATTGATCGCAAAAGGTATTTTAAACGACCCGATTGAATACTGTCATATCGTGACTACTACCACACATAAAACTTTGCGTGGTCCTAGAGGCGGCATGATCCTTATGGGTGAAGATTTTGAAAACCCCTGGGGCCTAAAAACTCCCAAAGGTCAAATAAAAATGATGTCAACTGTGTTAAACTCGGCAGTATTTCCAGGCATTCAGGGTGGTCCGTTAGAACATGTAATCGCTTCAAAAGCAGTGGCTTTTGGTGAGGCATTGAGCGACTCCTATTTTGAATATATCCTGCAAGTGAAGAAAAATGCCGATGTGATGGCCCAGGCATTTGTCGACAGAAATTACAAAGTAATTTCTGATGGTACCGATAATCACCTGATGCTGATTGACCTGCGAAGTAAATTTCCTGACATTACCGGAAAAGTGGTTGAAAATACACTCGTAAAAGCAGATATTACAATTAATAAAAACATGGTACCCTTTGATAGCCGTTCGCCATTCCAAACAAGTGGACTGCGGATTGGTACACCTGCCATCACTACACGCGGACTTAAAGAAAAACATATGGAACCCATTGTTGAATTAATTGATGAAGTGATCAGCAATATTGATAATGATGACATGTTAACATCAGTCAAAAAACGTGTGAATGCCATGATGGAAGGCTTTCCACTTTTTGCCTATTAGTTCTCACATAAAATATCACACGAAAATTGCCATCTTTTATTGGGTGGCAATTTTTTCAAGGGCCGCTTGATAATAATAAACACTACTTGAACTATGAAAACACTCCATATTGTTCGCCATGCCAAATCATCCTGGGCTGACCATTCACTGAATGATCACGACAGGCCGTTGATGCAAAAAGGCATCGTGAAAACGAAAAAAATTACCGAATTTCTCAGCAAACAAATCAAATGCCCTGACCTGATGCTTTCAAGCACCGCTGTCAGGGCAAAAAAAACAGCTGAACTTGTAGCGAAAGAATTGCTCTATCCGGAAGATAAAATCTTGACAAGAAAAGCACTCTATCACGCTGATTCAGAAGAAATATTTGATGCGCTATATGTTATTTCAAATGACATCAACAGCGTGATGATCTTCGGGCACAATCCCGGATTCACCTATTTCGTTAACCAGTTCATACGTCCCACAATTGAAAATTTACCCACTTCAGGCGTTGTGAGCATTGAGTTCATTACCGATAAATGGGAAGAAATCAGCAATGCGAAATTTCATGTTAACTTTGTCATGTTTCCTAAAATGCTGAAATAAATGGCTGCAACAAAAAAAGAACAATACATCAACCGCGAAGTTTCCTGGCTTCATTTTAACGAACGGGTGCTGCAGGAAGCTATGGATGAGGGTAACCCGATCATAGAAAGACTTAAATTTCTCGGCATATTTTCCAATAACCGCGATGAGTTCTTCAGGGTAAGGGTGGCTACCATAAAACGATTGGCATTAGTGGATATCTCCAAAAGAAGCAAATTTGGGGATGATCCGGAATTGTTGCTCAAAGAAATCCAACAAATCGTTGAGGATCAGGAAAAAAAATTCACCGACACTTTTATAGAGATTAAAAAGGCTCTTGAAAAAGAAAATATCATCTTTCGCAATGAAAACAATCTAAGTTTCGAACAGGGAAAATTTGTCAGGAAGTTTTTTCACGATGAAGTAAGGCCTTTCCTGTTTCCAATCATGCTAAACAATCTTGAAAGTCCAGATTTCCTGAGAGATAACACCATTTACCTCGCGCTTGAACTAAAAGATTCGACAGGAGAAAAGGAAGACGATTATGCAATAGTCATCGTGCCGACAGATGATGTTTCCAGGTTTGTTTTGTTGCCAGGTAAAGAAAAAAAATACCTGATGTTTCTCGATGACGTGATTCGTTACGCAATAGGTGAAATATTTAATCCCTTCGGATACGACGAGATCAAAGGCTATACCATCAAGTTTACACGTGATGCGGAACTTGACTTTGACAATGATGTATCAAAAAGCTTTATTGAATTGATGAGCGAAAGCATTAAAAGACGGAAAAAAGGTTTGCCGGTACGATTTGTCTACGATGAAAATATACCAGATCCATTGCTCAAAAAACTGACAAAAAAACTGCAAATCAGCGAAGTCGACAATATAAGGGGTGGCAGTAAATACCATAATTTCCGGGATTTTATGTCATTCCCGAAAATTGGCTCAAAACACCTGGTCAACCGAAAAACCATTGCACTAAACCATAAACTATTGCCGCGCAACAAAAGCATTCTGGAAGCCATTAAAAATCAGGATATCCTATTGCATTATCCCTACCAGTCATTTCAGTATATTGTAGATCTGTTAAGAGAAGCAGCCATCGACCCGAAAGTAAAGGCCATCAAGATGACTTTTTACAGGGCCGCTCGTAATTCAAACGTAATGGATGCGCTTATCAATGCAGCCCGAAACGGAAAGAATATCACTGTTTTTCTTGAAATACAGGCACGCTTTGACGAAGAAGCTAATATTTACTGGATCGAAAAACTGACTGATGAAGGGGTAAAAATTATCAAAACCCTGCCCGGCTTTAAAGTGCATTCAAAATTACTGTTGATCCGCCGAAAAGAAGAAGGTGAAAACATCTATTACGCAAATATAAGCACAGGCAATTTTAATGAATCCACGGCAAAAGTTTATGCCGACGACAGCCTGTTAACAGCCAATCAGGATATAGCAAAAGAAATTAACACCTTGTTTCATTTATTTGAATCACCTTATAATCCGCCGAAGTTCAAACATCTTTTAGTGGCACCTTATTACATCCGAAATAGTTTTATCCGGTTAATCAACAAGGAAATTAAAAATGCCAAACAGGATAAGGAAGCTTGGGTTATCATTAAACTCAACAGCATTACCGACAAAAAAATAGTCAAGAAATTGTACGCAGCCTCAAAAGCGGGCGTTAAAATCCGAATTATTTGCCGTGGTATTTGCATACTCATCCCAGAGGTAAAAAAACTGAGCGAAAATATTGAAGTGATAAGCATCGTTGATAAATACCTGGAGCACTCCCGTGTATTTGTTTTTGGCAATGACGGAAACCCGAAGTATTACCTGGCTTCTTCGGACTGGATGGTAAGAAATTTTGACCACCGTTTTGAAGTTGCTTGCCCTGTATATGATGAAAATTTGCAGCGAGAAATAATGGATATGCTTCAAATTCAATTGGCCGACAATGTAAAAGCCAGGTATGTGAATACTTCGCCAAACAATCAATACAAAGAGGCCACAACTCCAAATGAACTACCCTTACGCTCCCAACTTGCTATATACAATTACCTTATGAAATATAAGTGATACAAACAAGATGCTTTAATTGCATTTTAAAAAATTAATCAGGATATATTTCTTTGAAATATCACTGATTGGCTACAAATAATTAAATTTGAAGCTCAACAGTTAAATCAACAAGGGATGAATACCCGGTACCTGATATTATATATTGCTTTAACTCTTTTGCCTGTTGGTTCCTTTAGCCAGTCAACGGCACTTGATCAGGTCTCCACAAATTCAAATGACCGGCTTGAAGAAGTTTATTTATACCTGCGATTAGCAAATGAAGCCAAAACTGTTGACGCTGAACAGGCCCTCTCATATACCCGTCAGGCGTTGCAGCTTGCCAATATCATTTCTTCAATGGAAGCGCGGGCTGAAGCCAACGAACTTATGGGCGATTTGTATAAAATGATGAACAATTTCCAACCATCTATTAATTATTTTCTAATTAGCGGAAAATTATATAAAAGTCTTGGAAAAAAGGAAAACATAGCGAAGGTATACAGCAAACTCGGAATGCTATACATTCAAAATAATTACAATTTGGAAAGCGCCCAGTTTTATTTTCAGGAATTGCTGGATTTGGGTATTGAGTTGAACAATCAAAAAATTATTGCAGATGCATATAATCAGATTGGGGGTATTTTTTTTAGACAGGGATCATTTGACGAGGCTAATCATTATATCAGGGAGGCACTCAAATTATGGGAACAAGCAAGAGACCAGGAAGGCATCAGTGCCGCACTAAATAATATTGGCGAAATATACCGGATGAAAGGCAGCTATAATACAGCTCTGGATTATTTTAACCAGAGTTTATCGATTAGTGCGAATATCGGGAATAAAGATTTGATGGCGACAAATTATAAAAATATAGGGCTTATAAAAAGCCACTATGATGAAGTTGAAGAAGCCTTTAACTATTACAATTTGAGCCTGGATTTATTTAAAGAAACCGGTAATATAGAAAACCAGGTGGATATAATGCTAACAATCGGCAACCAGTATTATTCGCTAGGCAACTATAAAAAGGCGTATCAAGAGTATATCAAAGTCTATCAGATAGCTTTTAGATCCAACCATTGGACACACATTGCTGATGCGGCAATCGGTATTAGCCGTGCTGCCGATCAGATGCGAAACTATAAATTATCGCTCAAATATTTTCAAATATATGCAGCTTATAATGATTCGATCGCCATACGACAGAAAATGGATCGGATCACTGAATTGCAATCACGATTTAAAGAAGATCTGCAGGAAAAAGAATTGCTCATCGCTAAAAATGAACTTGCACTTTCTGAGAATCAAAACAAATTGAATACGCTTAAGCTCAATTTACTTATTCTATGCCTATTTTTCATTCTCATTATTTCCATCCTAATTTTAAACAGATATCGCTCACAAGCAAAAAAAGAAAGATTGATAAGAGAAAAGGACACCCAGTTGCACACGGCCCAAAGAGAACTTATGGAAATTGATATACAGGCTAAAGACAATGACTTGATGAATTTCGCTTTACACCTAGTACAAAAAAATGAAATGCTGCAGCATCTTCAAACAGAACTGAAAAAACTACCCTGCAATTCGGATGAGGAGACTTTACAGCGTATTTCTGAATTGAATGCTGCTATCAAACATAGCCTGAGCTTAAAAGAAGATTATGAGGAGTTTAAGCATAAATTAGATCAATCATACAACGACTTTTTTATTCGCTTAAGAACACGGTTTCCAAACCTTACAAAAAATGAAGAACGCCTTTGCGCTTTTTTACGATTGAACTTGAGTTCCAAAGAAATAGCAGTCATCAACAACACCAGCGTGAAAGCGGCTGAAATGAGCAGGTACAGGCTCCGAAAAAAAATAGGATTAGAATTCAATGATTTATTGCCCGAGTATTTGCAAAATATTTAAAACACCTCGTGTAGTACTGCTTTCTTTTATATATATCTGTCTTTCTTTTATTTATAATATTCATGTAGAGCTATTCTTATTTAGAATTGTTATTTATAAGTTTATTGTAGAATTCATGTAGAAGTTAAAATAATAGATTATTTGCATTTAGAACTTACTTTTGGATTCGAGATTAACTAAATCTTTGTTGGATGACAAATTCAAAGAACAGATTTACAGATACACAATTACTTGAAAAGTGCCTTCAAAACGATCGAAAAGCACAAAATATGCTGTACAAAAAGTATTCAGCACGACTTTTCGGAACCTGCCTCAGGTACGCTAAAAACTATACTGATGCTGAAGATATATTACAGGAAAGCTTTATTAAAATTTTCAAGTATTTAAAAGATTTCAGAAATGAAGGTCACCTTGAAGGCTGGATGCGGAAAGTAATTGTTACAACAGCAATCAATTTTTACAAACGAAAAAACCTACTTAATAAAGATGTAGATCCGGAATATGTGAATACACCCTCTGTTGCCACACCTGATGCAATTTCGTTAATATCTAATGAAGAACTTTTGGCTATTGTACAAGAACTACCGGAAGGTTACAGGATGGTATTTAACCTGAATTCAATTGAAGGATATTCACACAAAGAAATCAGTGAGATTATGAATATTTCGGTAAACACTTCAAAATCACAGCTATCGAGAGCACGAAATGCTTTGCAATATAAATTGCTTCATTTGTTGAATCTTAAAAAAAGTGATCTCGTCCATGCCTGATTCAAATAAATCAGATGGTATTATTAAAATATTAAAATAAAACAAGCTACATAAGAACCGGACATCGTTCCGGTTTTTTTAAGATAAATAAACGCAGCAGCCTCAATATATCAGATGTTAAAAATTATATATATTAAAACACTTCGATTATATTTGTAGACAATTTTTTATACAGAAATCAATTAATTAGTACTTATTAAAATCAATAAAATGAAAAAATTCTACTCTTTATTAGTCTTTATCATTGCTTTATCTGTTGCGGTTAACGGACAGATATACATTGAAGAATCGTTTAATGACTCAGAAATGCCACCAGATGGCTGGTCGTTAGATGGATATGAAAACCAGTGGGGCGTTAGCGGTTCTACCTATTCGGGCGGGGAAGCACCGGAAGGCCGATACGCGCGTACAACAGCTACAGGAACTACCCGTTTTATTTCCCCAGAAATTGATCTGACAGGCGAAACAACTGTAATGTTCAGTTTCAGGCATGTTGTATTCGACAGAAACAGTACAGATTATTCAGTTGGTGTGGCTACACGTTCAGGTGGTGGCGATTGGAATACCGTTTGGGAAATTTTTCCTTCTGATGATGTAGGACCCGAATTAAAACTTATCGCATTTGACAACGAAGATGTAGGTGCTGACGATTTCCAGTTTTGTTTCTTTATCGATGGCAATTTAAACAACCTGAGTTACTGGTTTATGGATGATATTAAATTATTCATTCCTTTCGCACTCGATGCGGAAATGATCGAGATTACCATGACGGATCAGGTCTATAATGCAGACGAAGTTACAGGTACTTTGAAAAATGTAGGACAGAACGAAATCACTGAACTTGAAATTAAATGGCAGGTTCCGGGTGAAGATGTGCATACGACTACTATTACAGACATTTCAGTAGCGCCTGCTGAATTATATGATTTTACCTGTTCCGATCTGTTTTTCTTCCCTCCGGGTGACTATGAACTTGAAGTTTGGGTAACCAAAATTAATGGCGAAGATGACATGAACCCAAATGACAACATGGCTAACAAAGAAGTTACCGTACTGGATGGTCTGTCTGTTTACCGTGTTCCGTTCTTCGAGGAATTTACTGCTTCCACATGTCCGCCTTGTTACTCTTTTAACCTGGGTTTTGTGCCATGGTGCGAAGAACACGCTGATGAAATTGCCCTGCTTAAATACCAAATGAACTGGCCGGGTGCAGGCGACCCATATTATACAGCTGAAGGTGGCGTGAGAAAATCGTATTATGGTGTAAGTGGTGTACCAGACCTATTTGGAAATGGGGGTGATGTTTCAACCAGTGTGCCAGCCGTTGAAAACTTTTTCAACCAGGCATCGCAGCTTCCAGGTTTTATAAGCATTGCAGGATCCTATTCAATTGAGGGTACCGTTATTAACATTGATGCCAATATTTTACCTTATCAGGATTTTCCAACCCTACGATTATATGTGGCTGTATTTGAATGGCTTACAACTGGCAACGTAGGAACCAATGGCGAGACAGAATTTGAAAACGTAATGATGAAAATGGTGCCTAATGCAAGTGGCACTGATGTAGACCTCAATAATATGGAAATATATGAATTCTCAGAATCTGTGGATCTTGCAAGTACTTTTGTAGAAGAATATGACGACCTTGGTGTGGTTTTCTTCTTGCAAAATTATAGTACAAGAGAAATTCATCAATCAGCTTATGGACTTGAGGATTACGAATATTCGAGTGATGCACGATTAAGCGAAATTCGTGTGAACAATATACCGATCGAAGGATTTGATCCCGATGTAACGGGTTACACGGTTGAGTTACCAGAAGGTGTAACCGAGATAATGCCTGTAACGGCAAGCCCAATGGCAGGCGATCCAGTTATCACTTATGAATATCCTGACGTAGTACCTGGTGAAGTAATTATCAGCGTTCGTGCAGAAGATTTAACCACAACAAATACTTACACCGTAATGTTGACACTTTACACAGATATTGAAGAGTCATACCAGCAATCAGTAAGTATTTATCCAAATCCAACATCAGGACTATTAAGTGTAGCCGGCGCAGATAATGCTACCATATCAGTATTTAATATCAGTGGACAATTGGTGAGCGAAATTTCTTCATTGCGTGGCAATACAATCAACTTATCAGCATTGCCTAATGGTATGTATCTGGTAAAAATTCAAAAAGGTGAAACCATAATCACAAAAAAGGTTTCTTTGAATAAATAAGCTTATTTTTAACAACTATAAAAACCGGGCAGGGTAATCATCCCTGTCCGGTTTTTTTGTAATATTATCAACTTATTATTCAAATAATTCAAAACATGTTTTGATGACAGACAATACTACGTCAAAAGGCCTGAACCAAAGCAAATACATTCTATCCATTTCAATTATAGGCCTGCTATTTTTTATTTTCGGATTTGTTACCTGGTTGAATGGAATTTTGATTCCGTATTTGAAAATTGCGTGTGAATTGACAAACTTCCAAGCACTATTTGTGGCTTTTGCCTTTTACATTTCATACACAATAATGGCTCTTCCTTCTTCATGGGTACTTAAAAAAACAGGATTTAAAAACGGTATGATGGTTGGGCTGCTCGTAATGGCAATAGGCACGCTCATCTTTATACCTGCTGCCCAAACCCGAATTTATGTCATCTTTTTAGTAGGCCTGTTTATTCAGGGAACTGGCCTCGCCATATTGCAAACCGCTTCCAATCCCTACATTACCATTATTGGTCCATATGAATCGGCCGCTAAAAGAATTAGTATCATGGGCATTTGTAATAAGGTAGCCGGCGCGCTAGCGCCACTTATTCTCGCTTATTTTATCTTAAACGATGGAGATGAATTTGTGGCATCACTTGAAGGACTTGGGCATACAGCCAGGTTGCTGGCGCTTGATCAACTCGCATCAAGGGTGATTTTTCCTTATGTAATTATGACCATTGTTTTGGTGGTGTTGGGTTTGATGATCAGGTTTTCGCCACTTCCTGAAATCGAACATGAACAAGATGAAATTCAGGACGCATCATCTACTTCAAAAAAGAATATTTTTCAATTTCCCAACCTTGTTCTTGGTGTGATGGCTTTATTTTTATATGTAGGCGCCGAAGTAATTGCCGGTGATACCATCATCAGATATGGCATATCACTTGATATTCCTATAAGTACTGCAAAACTCTTTACGTCATTCACACTGGTTTCTATGGTAGTGGGATACATTCTTGGCATCCTGCTGATTCCCAAAATAATCAGCCAGCAAAAAGCCCTGGAAATATCAGCCGTGCTTGGTGTACTGTTCACCATAGCTGCTATTTATAGTCCCCCGATGCTATCCGTAACCTTTGTTGCCTTGTTAGGGCTGGCCAACGCGCTCGTATGGCCTGCCATTTGGCCGCTGGCTATTCATGGACTTGGTAAATTTCTGAAGACCGGATCTGCCATGCTGATTATGGCTATTGCCGGAGGTGCCATTTTACCACTTATTTGGGGCGGATTATCTGATATGTATAATACCCAACTGGCTTATTGGATTCTTATACCGTGCTATATCTTTATTTTCTTGTTTGCCTTTAAATGGCATAAAAAAACAGCCTGGTAAAACGGCAAACTACGATGGCAAACTTTAGCAACTCCATATTTATGACGCGTATTGATACTCCAATCGGTGAAATGCTTGGAGGTGCAACCGAAAATGGTATCTGCCTGGTTGAATTTAAAGAACGTAAAAACCTTGAAAGTCAACTAAGTGGGGTCAGCGCCTATTTCAAAAAAGAATTAATTAAAGGCAACAACCAACATTTACTGAAGCTTCAGGAGCAGATGAATCTGTACTTTCTAAAAAAGCTTAAAAAGTTTGACCTTCCACTTGATTTGGCCGGTACAGCTTTTCAAAAATCCGTTTGGGAGGCACTGTTGAAAATTCCATATGGCAGCACGGTTTCATACCTTGAATTATCGAAAACCATGGGTAATGTTAAAGCGATACGGGCGGTTGCCAATGCCAACGCTGCTAATAAAATTGCGATAGTGATTCCCTGTCATCGTGTGATTAGTGCTGATGGTAGTTTAACCGGTTATGCAGCTGGTTTGTGGCGAAAAAAACGACTCTTGCATCTCGAAGATCTAAGCGGGAATAAACAGCTAAGTTTGTTGGATATCCTTTAAAATTGCCCACAACAAGAAGTATATTTAGTAACTTGCATGCATATAATTTTATACTTTTATTATACTAAAGTCACTTTATGAAACCAACGCTTTTAATACTTGCCGCAGGACTTGGCAGCCGCTATGGTGGTGTAAAACAAATGGATAAGATAGGACCTTCGGGGGAAAGTATTATCGATTATTCGGTATATGATGCC
>JAZBOW010000038.1:0-2134 GCA_036351335.1 Bacteroidales bacterium
ACATCCATCGAACCAAAAATAAACGAGGAAGACCATTCAGGTAGATTTGAGAAACTGCCATTATTGTTGTAGAAGATCTTGCCATTGTCAAGGATGTTATTGTAAGGTTCACCACCTGTTGTCGCGATATCTAGGTCGCCGTCTCCATCGGCATCGCCCATGGCGCATGAAAACGTGTAAAAGTCATATGATTCAAAGGATGGCGTGTCTTCCAGCACACCTTCGTTATTGTAATAGATTTTAAGCTTTCCGGGAGAATTGAAACCTGTTTGGCCAATATAAACAGAAACCGCTACATCCATCCATCCATCTTTATTCAAATCGCCTACAGCCAAATGTCCATGATAATCAATGTCTGCTGATTGCCAATCAGGATTTGAATCAAAATTGCCATCTCCCTGGTTATAATACACAACCAGGTGTTGTCTTTGTATATCATTGCCATTGGCCGCGATGATGTCTTTCCAGCCGTCTCCATTGATATCTGCTAAGCCCAGGCCTGTAGCAATATGACCATTAGGTGCTGATTCCCAATCGGGAAAAACAGGGTAGGGGATGTTTTGTGATAATCCGCTTGTAACAAGTAATGTAACTAAATAAAAAAGTATGAGTTTTTTCATGACACACAATTTGGAGTGATGAATCAACTCATAAAATTACTTAATTATTCAACCCAATCGGCAATGAATAAGTTTGTGTTCTTCGTCCCGCCATTATTTCTATTGGAAGAAAAGATCAACTTTTTACCATCATAAGAAAACATCGGGAATGCATCAAAAATTTCGTCAAAGGTGATTTGTTCTAGTCCGGTTCCATCCAGGTTAATCATAAACAGATTAAATTCGAAACCACGTTTGCTGTTGTGGTTGGAACTGAAGATCACTTTTTCGCCAGAAGGATGAAAGAATGGAGCCCAGTTGGCCTTGCCAAGATTTGTGAGTTGTTTCAGATCGCTTCCGTCAACATTGCAGGTATACAGTTCCATATTTGTAGGCTTTACAAGGCCCTCTGCCATTAAATCTTTGTATTCCTTAATGTCTGCTTCCGTTTTGGGTCTTGATGAGCGGAAGATCAATTTAGTGCCGTCAGGAGAGAAAAAAGCGCCGCCATCATAACCCAGTTCAAAAGTGATTTGCTGTTGGTTGCTTCCGTCAATATCGCAGGTGTACAATTCAAGGTCGCCGGTGCGATCCGAGGTAAACACGACTTTATCGCCCTGGGCTGAAACGGTTGCTTCCGCATCATAACCGGGACCGCTAACAAGTGTATCTACAATATTTCCTTTCAAATCTGAAACATAAATATCAAAATCAGGATAAATAGGCCAAACGTACTTGCCATCTTCGCGTTTTTCTGGTTCGGGAGGGCATGCATCACCACCTGATCTTGTTGAGGCATATAAAACGGTGGTGTCGCCGGGCATAAAAAATGAACAGGTGGTCCTTCCAAGCCCTTCACTGATTAACGGTGGTGCTTTATCAAACATATCTCTATCTGAAAAAGAAAAGGTATAAATCTGGTCGCAGGGTGCATCCCATTCGGGATTTTTCGCCTGGAAAACAATCATTTTATTGTCAAAGCTGAAGTAAGCTTCTGCATTATCTCCACCATTTGTAAGTTGTTTGATGTTTGATAGGTGTTTCTCCTGCGGGTAATGGATAGTTGTATCTGCTTGTTGTGCCGAAGCGTCGCTATGCGCATGTCCGTTTTTCGCAGTTTGGTCACATGAGATAAGTAATGTAAAACTGAGGAATGATGATAAGATCATCAAATGGTTTAAATATTTCATTGCACAGGGGTTAAGTTTCTTTTAAAATTGACCGCAAAACTAATAAGATTTCCGAAAGCAGGAATGCTTTTAAATATTTCAACATTTCTCAATTAAAAAGGGCTTATTTGCCTTGTTTTTAATACGATAATATGAACACTCTATTGTTAACATAATTCACCTAATTATATGGGTATTTATATACATTTTTTTTGTACTTTCGTAACTTCGTGAGCATTAATATAAGACGTTAATAAAGAAGGAGTTATAGAGAATGGAAAGTGAATTTGAAGGTAATAGAATTATCAAAGTAAATATTGAAAACCAGATGAAGTCGGCCTACATCGATTATTCGATGTCGGTGAT
>JAZBOW010000039.1:0-6731 GCA_036351335.1 Bacteroidales bacterium
TAACTCAATCTCATATCAAATATGATATTGCCGTTGTTATGATTATAGAAGTAGTCTCTATATAGGATTGGCTGCAGGGTTCCTCCGGATGCTTTTGTCGCATCTTCAAAGTCAAAAATAGCTTTATCCAGGTTTTCAATCTTACTGAAATACTTCATACTGGTACCAAACGCAAATGACTTGTAGGTAAACTCGATATCGAATTTAATGGTATGGAGGAAACGATACTTCAAAATACGTTTAGAAGGATCCACACTGGTGGAATCGTAACTATACAATACACCTCTGTCGTCTTCTGCAAACACCAGGGATGGCTCCAGTGCGACGGGTTCCACATAGGTGTAGCCAAGCAATGTATGTATCTCAAAGCTTTTACCAAATTTTGCCTGCCCAGTAAGCGACAGGTCAATACCAGTTACTTTCGACCTTCCCGTGTTCACAAATTTAAAGCCGGCCAATGCGAAATCGTAATCCCAGAATCCGAACAAATATTCTATGGTGTGATTATATTCCTGGTAGAAAATGGCTGCATCGAAATAGCCATAAAATTTACTGAACTTAAAGCCTTGTTTTATGCCTATTTCGGCATTCCAGCTTGTTTCAGCAACCAAATCTGGATTGTTAAAAACTGCAAAACTACCTACAGAGGTCCTGATATATCGCTCAGTTATAGTAGGAAACCTGTATCCCTGCCCTATTGATCCTCGCAAGTATGTTTCCTGGGCAAGTTTCAACGATGAGCCAAGTCTTAAAATAGGTTTTGTATCAGTTATACTGTCATTCAGACGATAATGCTCAATCCGCATGCCCAAAGAAATAATGAGTGCATTTCCAAATTTTTTCTCTAATTCAAGGAATAGTGAAGCATTCCAGATATAATTGTCCGGTGAGCCGGAAGAAGCATACATATTACTATGCGATTTTGTATACTGACTTGATAATCCGGCAATAAAATCGAGGTCGCCGATATTTTTGAATTGCTTGCTGAACTGGTATTGATTGAAGACCATTAATGCTCTGTTGCTTTGGTCATTATTCGCCTTTGTATCACTAAAGAGAATCCTGTTTGTGAATGAATGCTTTACACCCAGGCTTGTATAATAATTCACAAAAGGATCCAAATACATGGTAAAATTATCTGCCAACATCACCGCACCAGGATAGCCTCTATAAAATTTGGCGGTATCGTCTTGCCACGCGAAAGCAGTACTACTTTTTTTCAACATGAAATTCCCATTGAGGCCGAAATTCAGCCCCTTTATTGTTTTGGAGCGCCTCCTGATATTAAAATTCAGCCGCCCCCTTTTATTAACCATATCATCATCGGTAATATCAGTCGTATCTATTACATATGGATCCGGTTTTGGTGCGCCTATATAACTTCTATCTGTCATCGCAACTCCGCCAATTACAAAGTCTGTGTGGCCATCACCCAGTTGCCTGGTATGTAAAAAGCTAGCACCTCCCAGGTAATTCACACCACTCCACCACTTTGAGGCTGGCGATCTTGGAGGCGTATAAAAACCTGAATAAAGTTGGACTTTAGTTTCAGGTTTTGTACCAGGATAGTTCGTACGTATGTATATTGCACCACTCAGTGCCGAAGCACCTGACAATACAGAAGAAGCGCCCTTTACTACTTCAATTTGCTTAATGTTTTCAACAGGTATTAAGGCCCAATCCGGTTTGCCGGCATCTCCGGTGATGATCGGTATATCATCTATAAAAACGCCTACTTTTGATCCAACCCCAAAAGTGAAACCACTACCGCCTCTGATTTGTGGTTCCTCATCCAAAATAGTAACTCCGGGTGTCAAATCTAAAATTGTTTCAACTGATCGTGTGTTTCTTGCCTCAATTAAACGGGGTTTCATAACTTCGATCGAAGCTGTCTGTTCTTCCAGTGACTTATCAAATCGCCCTGCCCTCACAACCACTTCATCAAATTGCGTGCTGAAGGGTTCCATTTCCACATGCAGGCTCGTTGTATTATTGCTTTCAATTGTAACAGAAAAGTTTACCGTTTTCATTCCTGTAAATGAAATGATAAAAGTATATTCACCTGGCAGCAATGAGATTGAGTAATGGCCATTAAAATCGGAAACGGCACCCAAAGTTAATTTGTCCTTTGTATAGATGTTTGCACCAACAAGAGGTTCGCCATTTTCTTTATCGGTAATTCTACCGGTCAATATGCCATTCTCCTGTGCCGACAGGTTAGCATAAAGCAGAAAAAACAGAAGAAAAGTAAATACGTTTTTATATCGCATAAGATATGAATGATGATATTCCTGATGAACCGGGTTTTATAATACTACCTTTTTTGTCAGCGTTTTTCTTCCATAAGTGACGGTAATGGCGTAAATCCCACGTGGGAGATTCATGTTGAAAGTATTTTTTTCTTTTGTCCAACCAGTATTTGAAATTACACGTTTTCCTGACATATCGAATACAATCAATTCATATCTTTCCTTCTTATCAGCATCGATAAATACTGTCAGCTCATCTTGATATGTATGCACTTCAAATGCATCAGCATTTTTTTCCATGATTCCGGTACCATCGTTGTATATAAATTCAATATCATCAAACCATGCTTCACTTTTATCCACTGCTGACAGACCATTACTTGATGTAAGTATAACCAAAGCATACTCAGGGTCGTCATTTGTGTGATACTCGATTGGGAATGAAAACCTCGTCCACTCGGTTACTTCTTCTTCGGGCAAACTGATAACAGCTGAAGCCACGTAAGTGGATGTATCACTGATTGCTGAAATTTGTGCATAACCTGTATGCAATACGACCTTTACAGTCGGGAAATCACCTGCAGAAGGTTTGGCCTTATACCAACCTGCAAGACTGTCAGGTTTAGCAGAAATACGTGTATGCCATTGACTGTTTACTGTGTCAGTAAAAGTGAAGGCATTGGCCGTATTAAATTCAGCATGGTACCTGCCATTTGTCAGGGTTCCGGTTGCCACAATTCCAAACACGGTAACGGTATGGAGGTATAACGAATAATCGCCCGAATGGGCATTGCCAGACTCACTCCTGTCCCACACATGAGGCGCTTGCCCGCTAATATTTTCATGATCACTCGATTTTATAGAACTCCATTCAACCGGCTCAATAATATTAGGGCCAAAACCAATTTCTTCCCAATTTTCAAAGCTAGCATTATCAAACTGGGTTTGCGCATTGATCGTGAGCATGGGTATTAGGGTTATAATAATAAAGAGTATATTTTTACTCATAATATCTGATTTTAGTTTGATGTGTAAAAATAGAAAATCCGGTAATACAATGTTATTTATATATTACCGGATCTTAAATTTTTATGCGATTTTACGCTTAAAATATATAAGAAAGTCCAACACCCACGCTGATCCAGCTTTGGGCATCAGTGTCTTTGGTTTTGGCGGCGTAATTATATTTCGCATTGATATTAAACGCTGTGTTACTGCTTCCAAATGGAAATACAGCACCGATTTCAGGATATACTCCAAAATGCCATGCTTTATCCTGTACGTAATATATACCTAAATAATCGCGTGCTTCAATATAGTAAGTACCAATACCAATGCCAATGTATGGCAATACAGCGCCATAACCAAACTCATAATGGCCTGTCAGCATTAAGGGTACAACGTTCATATATTTACGCTGGTAACCATGAATAGTCGCTGTTTCTGTAATATCTTCGGTAACCCATCCATTGTTTTCATAGAAAGTATTCCATGCACCGCGGCCACCCACAAGCAATTTATCAGTAACATATCCGCGTCCTTCGATCGCAAATCCACGAAAAGAAGGTTTGCCGATAAAATCAGATGTGGACCCCATTGGGAAAGCAATATCCCAATTAAAATTCCAGACACCACCTCCCTGCGAGAATGATGATAATGAAACTGTTATTATAAAAACAAAGGTTAAAAATATATTTCTTTTTTTCATCTTTTCAGCTTTTTCGGATTCTAATTATGATTCAAATAAGGTGACTGTTCAAAGGCCTGGTCAATACCATCAGTAACGCGAGAAGTGTTTGATCCACTGGTAAGCACACCATTCACACCTCCTGCCCAGTACATTGGGGTTACTGTATCACCATCCACAACTCTGTAATCATTGGGGTTAGTCATTTCCATTAGTAAGGTTCCGGTAGTGTAACTGCTGTAATAAGGTATGCCACCCCAGCCCCAGCCCGGAGGGTAATAGCCCGGGTAACCACCATACCAGTAGTCTGTGCCTCTGGGCGCTTTTTTATACCAGCCCCAGCCCCAGCCGGGATAATATGGATACCACCAACCAACGGTTACAGTGGTTGTAGAAATCGCTGCCACGGCGATCATCAAATCAGGCTCTTCATTTAATTCATCACTATAATAAACCCTGGTGTAACCATAACTTTGCATGTTGCTTTCTATCCTGGCTAAAATAGCATCTGAATCTTTAATCGGCGTTTTATCAGTTGTATCATCTCTGATCGGAAATATGGTATCAGGCAGATAATAGGTTGAAACGCTCTTAAAATCGACTGAATCGTAATAACCTGTTAATACAATATCCGTTTCATTATAGGATAGCGCATCATCGGGGTAACAACCATGGAATAATACAAAAATGCTCATTAATAATAATATGATTGATAGCTTAGATGTTAATTTTTTCATATTTTCATTTATTTGTGATCAGTAAAAAATAAGCTGGCGAATATACGAATATCACTTAGAATAACTACTTATTATCATGATTAAAAAAGTTTAATGTAGCGCTGATATAGACGCTCACCCCATAATAGCGTAAATATGCATTGTTTTCCGCTGGCCCCAACAATGAGTTTCCTGTTTCTGGGTCATTTTCAACAGGGTCTTTAAAATTGGCAACCTGCTGCACATTATTTTTTGAACCAAAAGAGAACTCTCCACCAGCAGTTATGTTGTTCTTTTTAAAATTAAAGTTTAATCCTGCGCTATAATGGTATATATTAAAATTTGAGTTTTTCATATAATTATATCCATCTAAATTGTCAGGATTTATATTTTGAATACTCGTAAAGTCAGTTCTTAAAGCATTTACGAATCTCAGATTTCTTTTACTTATTATCCAACTATATCCAATTACAAAGTTTAATATCGGGTCAGATTTATTGATGAAAGAAAGGTAATCTTTATTTGGTAAAGCCTCAAAAACAGAAGGACTGGTTATATTTGGATCAATTTCAGCTTCAATTATTTTATATGACTTAATTTTATTGAAATACTCCATTGTAAAGTAAAGTTTTTGATCGCCTTGCTTAAATGTTCCAATAAAACCAAATGAGACAGCAAATGGATACTTGTAATTTGCTTTCAACTTATCATCTTGTTGGGCCGAAAATATTTCATAATCTGGAATGACCGCTCCTGTAGTGTCATGGATATTAATTTGTTTTTGCATTCTTGATGCAGCCCTGCCAGAAGTAAAAACATTTAGACTAGGTAAAGTAAGAACCATACCAAATCTCCAATTGTTGAGTTTATATGCAATCCCCAATTTTGTGATTATTCTGTATTGGCTGAATTTTACACTTTCTGTATAAGAACTTAAAGAAACTTTCGAAGGGTCATAGTTAATATTAGTGCTATCAATATATTTATAAGCGGATGCGGTATATGCATAACGATATAATAATGAGGAGCCTGAAATAAAAAAGGTTACACCATAACTGAACTCTTCAGTTAGTTGCTGTCCTAATCCTAAACCAAGCCATGTATCAGAATATTTATTTCGATAACTATAAACAGTATTGTATATTTCTTCTCCGGATAAACTAGGTATCACATCATACAATTCTGAATTGGCATAGCTTGACTCCATGTCCTCGTTGATTCTGGTTAGAATTGAAAAAGCATAGCTAATATTTCCTTTTTTCGGTTTGTAACTAAACGAAAAAAATTGAGGTTGAACCTGGAAATTTGTAGAATGCAGATCATTTCCTTTGCCAAGCAAATTGTAATTGTGATAAATATTCCAAGTAAACAAATTTGCAGCGATTGACACATTTGAGCCTTGCTGCATCTCAACTATTGTTGCCGGGTTGTAATAAATTGAACTATTATCTCCATCTCCTGCAACAACTGCTCCTCCAATTAAAGATGATGTTGAATTAAAATTCTGCATCCAGTAATGATTGATTAGCTGAGCATTAAGATTAGTATTAAAGATTAGAAATATTAGAATTAAGGTTTGTTTGAACAGCTTCATTTGCGCTTTTTACATTTCATTTCATGTATTTAACTAAAGTATAAAAATTAAACACTGAAATTAGACCTCAAAAAAAAATAATTCGAATACTGTTAAATGTAAAAAAATTATCTTTATCAGACTAAAACTGTAAAATTAATTGATATGAAAACAAAACCTATTGTACTTCTTTCCATTTTAGTAATGGGCTGGCAATTACTTTATGCCCAATGGAGCGCAGACCCTTTATCCAATACGCAAATAAGCAATTCCGCCGGCGAACAAGTCCTCCCGAAAGCCGCTGTATGTTCAAACGGAGATTTATACGTTGCCTGGTTTTCAAATGAATCGGGTAATTACAATGTCCGTTTGCAATTATTGGACAAAGTTGGAAATGAGTTGTGGGCACCTAATGGCATTTTAATTAGCAACCATGAGCAAATGACCTGGCTTACCGATTGGGATATGGTAGTTGATACGGCTAATTTTGCCGTGCTAACATTTCA
>JAZBOW010000040.1:0-2600 GCA_036351335.1 Bacteroidales bacterium
GATTAATGACATTAAAAAACCCGGTCAGTGAAACACTGTCCGGGCACCAAAAAACAACAGGCCTAAGCCCTGGGAATATATGAAGCGATTCTTATCAGCTATCTTAAATCGAATATAACTTTAATACCCACTTCCTGACCAGCATATTTATCTAGGTCTTCGGGCTCCATATTTTCAATGGTTTTAATTACATGTCTGATCATGTCTTTTGACACACTATTGGCGCCGGTGACATCAAATGTGCCATCATCCTGAATCAACACACTTACAACTACACAGCATTCGAATTTATCTACGATGGCAAATTCCGGGTACTCAAGTTCATTTTGAATCAGGTTAGCTACTTTTTTAGACACGGCTTTTGAAGCCGGAACAGGTTCCATTGCAAAGGCCGAACTAACAATGAACAGGCCAAATACAAAAAGCAAGGTTGCGATTCTTGTTTTCATCTTTTTTAGATTTTAGTTTTTTATTAAATGGTTGCATTTAGTAAGTTGCTAAACTTATGCCAAACTCCATAGAAGCTTGTTTTTCTTATAATTACATGATATTTTAAAATCTCTTCATTTAAAAGATTGTTCGCATGCAAACACAAGGTGTACAGGTCCGAACACTTTGTACGGTTTTGATTATTAATATGTTAAAGAAATTTTAACATTTATAAAAAATACCATTTAATGACTCTCTCCCTATATATAGTGGACTCTTTTGCCCAACCCTAAATCTTATTGCATTTCTAACTAATTTTGTGGCTTATTTTAACACACATGACCGGTATGGATTTTCCAGAAAACGAAAAACGATCGTTAAATTTTATCGAATCGATCATTGAAGAAGATTTACGAAACAACAAAAATGAAAGCAGGGTACATACGCGATTTCCACCCGAGCCAAACGGCTATTTGCACATCGGCCATGCCAAGTCGATTTGTTTGAATTTTGGTCTGGCGGATAGTTATAATGGTTTGTGCAATCTTAGGTTTGATGATACTAATCCTGAAAAAGAAGATGTGGAGTACGTGGATTCTATCATGGAAGACATTAAATGGCTTGGATTTGAATGGAATGATACACCCTATTACGCCTCCGATTATTTCGACCAGTTGTACGAATGGTCGGTTCAGTTGATCAAAGAAGGAAAAGCGTATGTAGATGATCAGCCGCAGGAACTGATTAGCCGTCAACGTGGCGTTCCTACCCGTCCGGGTGAAGAAAGCCCATACCGCAACAGGCGTATTGAAGAAAACCTGGACCTGTTTGAACGTATGAAAAACGGGGAATTTCCGAATGGCGCCAGGGTACTCCGTGCAAAAGTAGATATGGCTTCACCGAATATGCATATGCGCGACCCGGTGATGTACCGTATCCTACATCAGGAGCACCACCGTACCGGAAACAAATGGTGTATTTACCCCATGTACGATTGGGCACACGGACAGTCAGATTACCTGGAAGGCATCACCCATTCTATTTGCACACTCGAATTTGAAATCCATCGGCCTTTGTACGATTGGTTTTTGAATCAACTGGTGGACGAAGGCGCATACAGACCACGGCAAATTGAATTTGCCCGGCTCAACCTGAGCTACACGGTGATGAGTAAAAGAAAACTGCTGGAACTGGTACAGGACAAACATGTAAAAGGCTGGAATGATCCTCGTATGCCTACTATTTCGGGCTATCGAAGACGAGGATATACACCTGAATCGATCAGGAATTTTGCCGACCGTATTGGTGTGGCCAAACGAGATAATGTAATTGATGTGGGTTTACTGGAGTTCAGTGTTCGCGAACACCTGAACCAGATTGCACCCCGTGTTTTTGCCGTGCTCGACCCGGTAAAAGTGGTGATTACGAATTATCCTGAAGGTAAAGTGGAGCATATGGTGCTTGAAAACAACCCGGAAGATACCGAAGGCGGTTCACGGGAGGTTCCTTTTTCAAGGGAAGTGTATATTGAACGTGACGATTTTATGGAAGACCCGCCCAAGAAGTTTTTCAGGATGGGCCCCGGCAGGGAAGTCAGGCTCAAAGGCGCTTATATTGTGAAGTGCGAGGATTATATTAAAGATGAAGATGGAAATATTACCGAGATTCATTGCACATACGACCCTGAATCGAAAAGCGGGGGAAGTGGTGCCAGCCGAAAAGTAAAAGGCACCCTGCACTGGGTTTCTACAACGCACGCTATTGATGCTGAGATCAGGCTGTATGACCGTTTGTTTATGGATGAAGATCCGGCAGGGCATAAAGAAAAGGATTTTAAAGAATTTCTGAATCCCGATTCCCTGAAAGTACTCAGACATGGCAAGTTGGAACCTTCTTTAAAAACCGCAAAGCCAGGTGATAAATTCCAGTTTCAGCGTTTGGGTTATTTCTGTGTCGACCTGGATAGTGCAGATAAAAACCTGGTATTCAATAGAACCGTTCCTTTGCGTGATTCGTGGACGAAAATGAATAAATAATGCTTGACAGGTAAAGGGTTTAATTTTAAATTTGCCCTCTCAAACACACCCACACCCATTTTGCCCGATGGTGGAATTGGCAACACACCTGACTCTGAATCAGAAGATTCCAGGTTCGACCCCTGGTCGGGCAAC
>JAZBOW010000041.1:0-10110 GCA_036351335.1 Bacteroidales bacterium
GAGGAGTACGAATCAAGAGCGGAGCGTTATGATACACAGATGAAAGAGTTAATAGGTGTAGATCCCGCAGGAAAATCGACAGAGGAAAAAATGAAAATTACCCGGAAATATCGCGAAGAGCAATATGAAAAATTGCTGGATGCCGTGTATTTAAGAAGAGGCTGGACAAAAAACGGGGTGCCAAAATTATCGCATCTTAAAAACCTTGGAATGGATTTACCTGAACTAATTGAAATGGTAACGCCACACCAGGAAAACTAAGAAAGCTAATCACAATTTAGCAAAGCATTCTCTTTTAAATGAGGGGGATGCTTTTTTAAATAATCAGATTTACACAACTAATGGCTACCTTTTTTGATGGAAGAAAGGAGATAATAGGTATTGGGAATAAGGAAATGTAAAGTAAAAACCTTATTTCCTTATTCCCTGTTCCCCATTGCCGGAATAAAAAAGACAGATCAGATATTATTTAACCATAAAAAATAAACAGCATGTTTAAAGTAAACACCTATTTCGACGGACATGTCACATCACTGGGATTTGAAAATAAAGAAGGGGCAGTAACCATCGGTGTAATGGCATCAGGAGAATATGAATTCGGCACCTCAACTGTTGAGTACATGACAGTTACTTCAGGAAAGATGACGGTTTTATTGCCTGGCGAAACCAACTGGAAAACCTACAAGGAGTTTGAAACCTTCATCGTTGATAAAGACAAGAAATTTAAAGTAAGGGTTGACGAATCAACGTCATACCGGTGCATGTATAAATAGCACATCACGAAAATCTGATTGACAGAATAATCATTCTAAATTACGGTTTTTAACATTCAGTTGCATGATGATTTTTACTTTTGCAGCCGATATGTAATTTATCGCATATCGATTAATGAATTAACTATATGAAGCCTCCAAGAAGTTCAAAAAACGACGTATTCTTAAGATACAAACTATGGTTATCTGCCGTATCCGGTGAAGGGATCATTGGCGAAGGACAATATCAACTACTACGTGAAATTGAAAAAAAAGGATCATTAAAAGCTGCTGCTGATTGTCTGGGCACCAGCTACAGAAAAGCCTGGGGCGACATCAAACATGCTGAAGAATTACTGGGTTACGACCTGACAGAGAAAGTACGCGGTGGCATTGATGGTGGCAAATCTACATTAACTGACAAAGCAAAAAATCTGCTGGAAGCCTATGATGCGCTACACCGTAAACTCGACAGCACCATCGAAAGTGCCTATGAAGAATTTAAAGAGAAAACAAAATAATAATCGTTCTTATTTTTTAACAGGCCTGCTTGTATGAGATTACTGATTGGCATTGACGACACAGATAATAAGGAAAGTCGGGGTACAGGCTACAACTCAAGGCAGTTGGCAACGGCCATTGAACAGGAAAAATTAGGCAGGGTTCATGGGATTACCAGGCACCAGTTATTTGTTCATCCTAATATTCCCTATACGTCGCAAAACAGTTCTGCATGCCTTGATGTGACCGCAGAGGGAATAGCAAAGGACTTGATACACTTTTGCCGTAGTTATATGCTACAGGCAGGGGCTGAAGGATCAGACGTAGGACTATGCATCGCGGAAAGCGATCGCATTTCAAAGGATATAATCCGGTGGGGAGAGGATGCCAAATCGGTTGTATTAAAAGTGGATGATGCTTCAAAATTGGCCCGGAGCAATCATATCTACCTCGAAGGATTAACCGGAACGTATGTGGGCATCATCGGAGCGCTTGCAGCAATTGGATTAAGATCTGGTGGAAATGACGGGAGGTTTATCTGGTTGAATTCAGAAAAAAACCTTAGGGATATTGAGCAAGGTATTCACACAGTTCAGGACTTAATGAAGTTTTCTGGTATTGATGTAGTTCAACCTACTGAAAACGAAGATATTAATTTGAAACACAGAGTGAACCTGAATGAATGGGCAAGGCCTCTTCTTCAGCAAAATAAAGCAGTTTTACTAGTTGAAAAAACAATAAACAACACTCATTATGAATGGAAATGTGCAACAAAAGAGTTGGTTAAAAGGATTTCTAACTAGCAGCAAAATTGAAACAGTTCTTGAAGCCATTTTGCTTTTTTTAGTCGGGGCACTGGCGATCACGCTTCATGCGCGCTTACGAATTCCTATGAATATTCCGGGGCACCATGGCGTTGAATTTATGGCGATCATTCTTGCGGCAAGGCTGGCGTCAAAAATGAAATGGGCATCAAGTATCTCCGCTATCGGGATTGGAATATTCATTTTATTTCCGGTACTTGGTTTCAACGACCCAATGATGGGCTTTAATTATATGCTGCCCTGCTTTTTCATGGACTTCGCCTGGCAAAACACCCGCAATAAGAAATACGCCAATTTCCTGCTTGCATTGGCTGCCGGTTTTGCCTACGTGCTTATCCCCATCAGCCGCATCATTACCTCGCTAACAACCGGTTTTCCGTATTCATCCTTTATTAAACACGGTTATATCACACCATTGATTACTTTTTTGATCTTTGGGTTTCTCGGTGGACTGCTGGGTTCAGGCATTTACAAACTGGGGAAAAGGTTGCTGCACAAATAATAAAATAGTACGCGGATTCAGAGGAGGATGATCCGCTTTTTATATAAAAATCGTTATGCTAAATATTACATATCGTTCATAATGAAAAACTTATTCATCATATTCGCATTTATACTGGCTGCAATTTATGGTTGCAAGAAGGAAGAAAATGTATATCCCCCACCCTCAATCAAGTTGATGACAGGCGATGGTTATGTATCGAATGATACGACATTGCAACTGGGAGAAATGTTTAAAATTGGTATTAAAGCCGAAAATCCCAATGTAAACCTGACCAACTTTATCATCAGGGTAGAAAGTGACGAGATTGAAACGTATCTCGATTCGGGCATGAACACCCCGGTTTTGAATTACGAGAAAACGCCGGTAAAAGGCATCAAATCATCAGAAAAATGGGTATTCATTATCAGGGACAAAAACGGCAAATCGGCTGAAATCAGTTTGAATATTCAAAAAGATACCGCATCGGCTTATGGTGACATTTTTTATAATCCCTCAGTTTTGTTGGGTGCCCAAAGCAATGCTGCCGGCAGTTTTTATTCAGTATCGGAAGATTCGGTTTATACCTTACAATCAGCCTTTAACAATCAAGATAAAATCGACCTCTGCTACTATTATGACTTTATTGAAACAGACGAAAACACCATCGCTTCGCCTGGCGCCAATATTGACGAATCAGTTTACCCTGGAGAAAATGGTTTAGCTAATTGGACTGTCCGCAGAACAACTCGATTTAAATTAACGGATTTAACGGATAGTGATTTTCAGAATGCGACAAATGACAGCCTGTTGATAGCTGCTTACGGACAATCGGAAGGTAAACGAAAAGCCAAGAACCTGCAGGCCGGGAACATTTTTTCCTTTAAAAATGAAGATGGAAAAGTAGGATTATTCATGGTTCACTCGGTATCAGGCACAGATGAGGGAACAGTTGATATTTCAATAAAAGTGCAGGAATAATGATAAAAGGGAGCTACATATTAATTCTGTTTGTTTGTTTCAGTATCACCAGGTCGTTATTTGGGCAGGAGGTTACGCTGAATGACACCGTCCATATTGATGAAGTGATTATTTCGGCCAACCGGAGTTCGCGATTAATAGATGATGTTCCGGGCAGGTTTGAAAAAATCGATACTAAAACGATTGAAGAGATGCCCATTCAGAATACTGATGAAATACTAAGGTCGGTGGCCAATGTATACGTAAACAGGAGCTGGGGGATTTTTTCGCAAAATGCCAGTGTAACCATGCGCGGCCTGGACGGTAGCTCAAGGGTACTGGTGCTGTTAGATGGCACCCCTTTGAATAAATCGGCAGGAGGCTCCATCAACTGGCACCTGGTTCCATCAACTAATATTGATAAAGTTGAAGTGCTGAAAGGCCCTGCTTCCACCATCTATGGAAACAATGCCATGGCAGGTGTGATCAGCATTATCACAAAAGACCCGGTAAAACCAATTCAGGGTGATGTCGGCATACTTGGTGGTTCCTATAAAACATTCGGAGGCGATCTGAACCTCTCGGGTAGCAATGTAAAAAACAACAAAGGGCTTTCATGGAGCATTAATTCATTCTACCGGCAAGGAGATGGATATATACTTGTACCTGAAGAAATAACGGATTCAACAGATGTGAACGTTTCCATAAAAGAATTTAATCTGGGCACGAAACTTTCCTATCAATTCAATAAAAACCACAAAATTGAGATCGGCTATAACTTTTATGACGATTTAAGAGGCCAGGGGCGACAGGTGTACGAAGAATCAGGTGACTATATTTCCCTTCAATCACACTACCTCAGGGCTAATTACCAGGGCACTTTCAAGAAAACAGTACTGAATGCACTTGCATTTTACAACCATGAAAATGAATTTAAACAGACTGAATCCATCAGCTCCAACTCCGGCAAATACAAATTAAGTGATCGTGATTCGTATAAAGACGACTATGGCTTATGGATCAACGCGACCACTTTTCTTACTGACAACAATATTTTAACCTATGGGATTGATTTAAAGCAAGGTAAAGCTGATGTAGTGAATACCTATCACACGTCAACGGATGTTTTGAAATACTATGGCACACTTGATTTTTATGGATTCTTTGTGCAGGATGAAATAAAATTTGCCAATGATAAGATCGTCATAGTTGCAGGGGCCAGGATGGATTTTGCAAAGTATTACAATGGGCAGCTAATTGTGGAAAATCCCACATCTAACACAGGTTTTGTAACTCCTTTCGACGAAAATTTTATTCAATCAAGTTGGAGTTCTTTCAGCCCTAAACTGGCGCTGAAATATAATTTTGCAAAAGCGTATTCTATCTATATTTCTTATTCAAAAGGTTTTATGCCACCCAAGTTGGATGACCTCTCAAAATCGGGTAAGATCCGCAAGGGATTTAAACTGGCCAACCCTGAACTGGGGCCCGAGTATCTTACCAATTATGAATTGGGATTTAACCTTAAATTTATTGACAAAATCACCATCGAACCATCCGTTTATTATTCTATCGGTAAAGATTTTCAATATTTCGTGGGTACCGGTGACTCCATAGATACGGGTGGTGATGATCTGAAACCCGTGTATCAAAGGCAAAATATTGCCGGCGTTAAGGTGATTGGCGCTGAAATATCTGTAAACTATCGTATTATAAAAGAATTGCTTTTTTCAGCCAATTATGCCTACAACCATTCCACCATCAATCAGTTCAACGATCAGGGTGACAGTGAAAAAGATTTGACCGGAAAATATCTGATTGAGGTACCTAAACACATGGCCTATGCAGGAATCGGTTGGAATAATAAATATTTCAATACGACAATTTCCTACAACTTTATCAGCAGCCAGTGGTACGATGATGAAAACACCATATTACTTGAAGCCTACGATATGATCGACCTGTTGATATCCAAGGAATTTGGCAAGCATTTTTATGCATCCCTGACGATTCAGAACATATTGGATAACGAATATATCGACCGAAAAGGATATCTGTCTCCGGGCAGGTACATCACCGGAGAAATTCGCTATCGATTTTAATAACATTGAAAGATAAATAACCATGAAAAGACCCACATTATTAAGAATATTCGCAATCATCCTCATTACCGGATTATTTCAATTGAACACACTGGCACAGGATACAATTGTGCAATGGACATTCCCAACGGAAGACGGCACGGCTGATGGTGGTGTTATTCAATCAAATTTAACCCGAACAATAGAAACTGCAGGCGGCACCAGTAACATTCAGTTTAAGAACGGGGCTACAACCAAAGCCGCGCAGGCAACCGGTTGGGACAATGGCAACGATGAAAAGAAATGGAAAGTAGAATTTGAGACAACCGGTTACGGAAACCTGAAATTATCTTCTAAGATTTCGTCAGGAGGACAGAATCCGGGGCCCAGGGATTTTAAAGTTCAGTACAAACTGGATGATGGCAGTTGGACCGATGTTGAGAATTCAAATTTTCAAACGGCCAACGACTGGACTACCGGCGTTTTATTTGAGTTAGATTTACCAGGTATATGTGATAACCAAGTGTTAATAAAAATCAGGTGGATCATGACATCTGATACTGCATCAGATGGTTCTGTAGTTACCGAAACCGGAATTTCCAAAATTGATGATATTTTCATAACGGGTCAAATTCTAAACGGAGATGACGAAGTTGAAGCAGCATTAGGAATTAAAACCTATCCCAACCCAGCCAGCGATGTCATCCAGATCGAGAGTGTGTCGCATTTACAAGTCGAACTTTACGATATGAATGGAAAGCGAATACAAACAAGAGAAATAAATACCAGGGGAAAAATAGAGGTCTCCGCCTTGAATCCCGGAATCTATTTATTAAAAATGAAAGATTTGGAAACAAACTCCGTTACTTCAACAACGATTGTAAAACAGTAAACATGATGATAAAATTTGAGGAAGCCTTCGATTTGGTTCAAGAAGCAGCCAACTTTACCTATCCATCTGAGAAGATTGATTTTATAGATTCATTGGATAGAATATTGGCTGAAGATTTGTATTCAGACATGCACATGCCTCCATTCGACAAATCGGCAATGGATGGGTTTGCCTGTCGGAAAGTAGATTTAAAGAACTCCCTGGAAATAATTGAAGTATTGCCTGCTGGGAAAGTACCTGAGAAAGAAATTGGCCCGAACCAATGCACCAAAATAATGACCGGAGCCATTATTCCCAAAGGCGCCGATTGCGTCATCATGGTGGAGCATACGGAAGAAATTGATGACCGTCACATTCGTTTCTTAAAAGAGCAAACAAACACCAACATATGCTATACGGGCGAGGATATAAAAAAAGGCGACCTGGTGCTTGAAAAAGGCATCTGCATCAAGCCACAACATATAGCCGTGATGGCTTCTGTGGGTTGCACACAGCCCAAGGTGTCGAAGCAACCCGTCATTGGCATTATTTCTACCGGCGATGAACTGGCCGAGCCATCCTCAACCCCCGCCCCATCGCAAATACGTAACAGCAACGGCTATCAACTAATTGCACAGGTAAAAAGAGCAGGTGGCATTCCCAAATACATGGGCATTGCAGAAGACTCGGAAGAAATAACTTTTGACACTATTTCAAAAGCATTAAAGGAAAATGATATTGTGCTGCTCACAGGAGGTGTTTCGATGGGCGACTTCGATTTTGTACCCGACATCATGGAAAAGGCGGGAGTTGATATCAAATTCAGATCGATGGCCGTTCAACCGGGCAAACCTACCCTATTCGGAACTTTCGATCAACATAAATTTATTTTTGGATTACCGGGAAACCCGGTATCGTCATATACGCAATTTGAGTTGCTTGTGAGACCACTTATGTTAAAATTAATGGGTATAAAAACCCTGCCTGAACCAATTAAATTGCCAATGGGAGCTGCCTATAAAAGAAGAAAATCTCAAAGAAAATCATTTTTACCTGTCGTTTTGCGAGAGGATGGCAAGGTTTATCCTGTTGAGTATCATGGCTCGGCACATATTCACTCCTATGTATTTGCCAATGGAATAACATCCATTGATATAGGAAAGGAAACATTAGAAAAAGGAGAATTAGTAGATGTACGACCAATATAACCGGAAAATAAACTATCTCAGAATCTCCGTTACAGATCGTTGTAACCTGAGATGCACCTATTGTATGCCTGAATCAGGGATACAATTGATGGATCATGCCAACATAATTACCTATGAAGAGATCGTGGAAGTAGTGAAAAAAAGCGTGCAAATGGGGATTGACAAAATAAGGATTACCGGTGGCGAGCCGCTGGTAAGAAAGGGTATTGTCGATCTTGTAGCTATGGTCGCCCAAATTCCAGGTGTCAAGGATTTTGGATTATCAACCAATGGAGTCAATATAAAAAAATACGCCAAAGCACTGAAAGAGGCCGGTTTACATAGGGTAAATGTCAGTCTTGACACAATAAACCCTGAAAAATACCACCAGATAACAAGGCTTGGTCATGTTAAAGATGTACTGGAAGGAATTGCCGAAGCCCAACGGGTTGGTTTGAACCCGGTAAAGATCAACTGTGTTATAAAAAAATCATCCCAGGAGCCTGACGCGCTCGAAGTGGCGGCTTATTGCAAAAAAAATAACTTACAGATTCGTTTCATCCATCAAATGGAATTGAATATGGGGCACTTTTCTGTAGTGGAAGGCGGCGAAGGCGGTGATTGCAAAATCTGTAATCGCCTAAGATTAACCGCTGATGGAAAGATCAAACCATGCTTGTTCAGCAACCTGGAATATAACATCAGGGAACTTGGAATAGAAGAAGCCATAAATCGGGCACTGAAACAAAAACCAAAATGCGGCACAGCCAACACTGTAGGTAGTTTTTATAATATTGGAGGATAAAAAAGATTACAAACTATGAACAAACTAAGTCATACGAACGAAAAAGGGAAAGCCCAAATGGTAGATGTGGGGCACAAACCAAACCAATTAAGAACTGCTGTGGCAGAGGGTTTTATAAGTCTGAATGCGGAAACGATCAGGCTGATCAAAGACAACCAGATGAAAAAAGGCGACGTGCTCACCATCTCTGAAATTGCGGGCATACAGGGCGCCAAGCGCACCAGCGAACTCATCCCGCTTTGTCATCCATTGCAAATCACCAAAGTAGATGTAAAAGCAAGTATTGAGGATCATGGCGTGAAAGTGAATTGTATGGGTAAATGTATCGGACAAACAGGAGTTGAAATGGAAGCACTGAATGGCGTGGGCATCGGCTTGTTAACCATTTATGACATGTGTAAAGCCGTTGACAAGAACATGACCATCAGGGATATTAAATTAATTGAAAAAACGAAGGAGAATTTATAATGATGGACCACAAGCAAATTAAAATACTCAGCACGAATATTTCAACTGAGAAAGGCACTATAAAAAAACCAGTCGCTCAGATTGAGCTAAACGATTATGGTGTAAAAAATGATGCCCATGCAGGAAGCTGGCATCGACAGGTGAGCATGCTCGGAACCGAGAGTTTTAAAAAGTTCTCAGAAATAGCAGGCAGGGAAATAGCCTATGGCGAATTCGCCGAGAACATCACCACAGAAGGCATGGAGTTGTTCAAAACCACACCTCTTGATCGGTTTTCAAACCATGAAATTGAATTAGAAGTAACACAAATTGGTAAAAAATGCCACGGCGATTCCTGTGCTATTTTCCGTGAAGTTGGCAATTGTGTGATGCCGAAGGAAGGCATTTTCGTTCGGGTAATTAAAGGCGGCGCATTAAAAACAGGTGATATACTCGAATACCATCCTAAAATCTTCAAAACACTCATCATTACCTTAAGCGACAGGGCCAGCAAAGGAGAATATGCTGACAAAAGCGGTCCCAAAGTGAAAGAAGCACTCGAAACCTTCGCGGCTTTCAGCCACTTTAAACTGAGCATTGAAAATGTTGTTATAGCAGACGATGCATCGGAACTGAAAAACATCCTTAAAGGAGCAAAGGAAAGTTACGATTTTATTTTTACAACCGGCGGAACCGGCATTGGCCCGCGGGATATCACCGTAGATGTTGTAAAACCCTTGCTTGATAAGGAAATCCCCGGAATTATGGACATGATCCGTATGAAATACGGTATGGAGAAACCAAATGCTTTAATAAGTCGCAGTATTGCAGGCCTGATGAACAACACCATGATTTTTGTATTACCAGGAAGTGTTAAAGCGGTTAATGAGTATATGAGCGAAATCACAAAAATATTGCAGCACCTGGTTTTAATGCTGTATAGTATTGATGCGCATTAACGGTATCGGATTTATTTAAATACAGTTATTTTTACTTTGCTGAAACACAGCACGAAGTGATCTCATACCCATAGTTTCAAACTAAACCCTGGTAAAAAAACGTTTTTTTTCGTAACTTCGCATTCCCATTTTTAAGAACATATGTTGTTCTTTTACATATTTTAATAGTAACAAATCGAAAAAGAGAAGAATAGATATGAATAATTTGCACTTCGAAGATAAAATTGGATTAGACGTTAAAA
>JAZBOW010000042.1:0-16618 GCA_036351335.1 Bacteroidales bacterium
AAATTGAAGAAACTAAAAATTTCTTCCCATTCAGGAACTCCCGATGAATTTTAATCATTTTCAGTGTTTATCTTAAAATGTTAAAATTCATGGTCGTTTCAAAAATAATAAATCTTCTGCATCTTTCAGGTTACTGGTTTCTTTCCTTTCTTGAAATTCACAAAATAAACGCCAGTAAAAATAAAAAATGCTGCCAGCACTTCTACATAAGTCAGCCTGTCTTTACTTGCCCAAAGGGATATGAGCGTTGCAAGAAGAGGCTGGACATAAATATATGCACTATTCATAGTGGGAGTAATGGTTTTAAGGGAGAAATTATTTAAAAAGTAAGCCAGTACAGTAGTAAAAAGGATTACATATACAATGGATAACCAAATATGCATTGGAATGGCATTAAAATCGGACTTCATTACCAGCGGCAAGGTAAAAGGAAGAATGTAGATCAATCCAAAAGTGAACACCCATTTCATCACGGTGATGGCTGAATATTTTTTCAGTAATGGTTTTACCAGTACAAGGAAAAGCGCGTAGGATGAGGCATTCAGAAAAGTGAACAAATTACCTAAAGTTGTATTTGAACCCACAGAAATACTACCGCCTTGCAGGATCAGGTATACCGCCCCGATAAAACCGAATAAAATACCGATCATTTTGTTCATGTTTATCTTATCTCCGATAATAAAATGCGCGAAAACCAACACCATAATAGGAATTGTAACCATAATGATAGATGCATTGATAGGTGTTGTCAGGTTCAGTCCTTCAAAAAACAGAATTTGATTGACCGCCACACCAAAAATGGCACAAACAGCCAGCCCGATCAAGTCCTTCTTTGTTACTTTTTCCTTTGGAAACAGAAGGCTTACAAGCCAAAAAATAACAGATGCCCCTGCAACCCTGAGGAAAATGATAGGTCTGGGCAACAGGTAATCAGGCATAATGCCTTTGGCAACTACGTAATTAATGCCAAAAATCACATTTGCACCAATCACGGCCAGGTGGGCCCCAACGAGCTTTTTCATACGAATGGATGAAGAAACAATCAGTATATGACCTCTTTAAAATGGGAGATCGTCTTCCGGACTCAAGTAATCTGCCGGAGGTGGCTCATCAGGGTGGGGTATTGAGGAGCCTTCTTCTGCTTCTTTGTCAATGCGCCAGGCCCTGATATCAGTGTACCAACGAGAATTATACTCTCTCGACTCAATATTTACAGAAGCCCTGATGATATCGCCTTCCACCAGATGCTCCAGTATAGATAATTTATCACCCCAAACACTCATGCAAACTTTTTTTGGATACTGGTCTTCAGTTTCAATAACAAATTCCTGCTTTTCCCATTTGCCATTCTTTCCTTCTCCAGAAACCACATCCATTTTCTTGATCAACTTTCCTTTAATTTCAATAGCCATATTTTATCTTTTTAAAAACCAAATTTACAGATTTTGTGTATGTGATGAATTGGATTTGGAAAATTAAAACCATTACTTTTGTATTCAGATATGGATGATTACAGAATCGAAATACCAGACCGCTTTTATTCCGATGCGGATGGCAAGCCTTTTGAACATTGCCAGATGTGTGGAAAGTTCCTGCTTAAAGAAGGAACGGGTTATGTGGTGGAAAAAGCCATAAAAAATTATAAAGGTTACGATTTTGGCTCTACTATTTTTGAATTCGCGGTTTGTTTAGACTGTCATGCAAAAGTTCAGAAGAGTATGTCGGAAGAATCACTTGCCAATCTTCAACTTTATTATCAGAAGATTATGGCAGGAAAAGGAAATCAACCCATAGTCATTGATATTCGAAACTTTAATCTTGACGACTGGCTTTCTAAATGCTTTTTTAAGGGAGATACCATTAATGGGATGAACGAATACCAGATTGTAGCACAGTTTAATGGCGATAAAATGCTCATGAACATGCCTCCTATGATTATTGGTGAAAAAGCCATGGAAGAAATGGCCGAATTACTTTCTGAAAAAACCATCGATGAGATGAACGGCTTCCGCGAGAAATTCTTAGGACCATCTCCTGAGATTGAGGAACTGATCTATGGTAAAAAACTCATCCTTATTTAAATTTTAATTTAAAACTAAAAATGCGTGATAAACTGAACATATCAATGTTTCTATTTGTTCTTTTTTTAATTACTAATCTGCAAGCTCAGGAAATGAATACAAATAATAAGATTAACTATCAAGTCGTTACATTTGGATCAGGTTGTTTCTGGTGTACCGAAGCTATTTTCAACCTGGTAGATGGCGTTATCAAAGCTGTTCCAGGTTATTCGGGAGGTACGGAGCCTAACCCAACTTATGAATTGGTTTGCTCAGGCGAAACCGGTTATGCCGAAGTAGTTCAGGTGACTTATGATCCTGCGATCATTCCTTTTAAAGACCTACTTGAAATTTTTTGGCAAACACATGATCCCACATCACTGAACAGGCAAGGCGCTGATGTGGGGCCACAATATCGTTCGGTTATTTTCTACCATACCCAACAACAAAAGGAAGATGCTGATTACTTTAAGAAGACACTTAATATTGAAGGAATTTGGCCCAAACCGATCGTTACGGAGATTAGTGCATTTACAAAATTCTACCAGGCAGAAAATTATCATATGAATTATTATAAGAACAATCCAGCAAATGGTTATTGCAATTATGTGATTACCCCAAAGGTGGAAAAATTCAAAAAAGTATTTTCTGACAAGCTGATAAAATGAGTTGATAAAACAATTAAAATTTTACTAAAAGATTGATTCTCTTGTTATTTTAGTTATATTTGCATCGAATTTTTATTATATTTTATTTATTTTATTTTTTATGAAAACAGGAATAGTTAAATTTTTCAACGAAGCCAAAGGCTACGGATTTATTAAAGATGCGGACTCAGACAAAGAATATTTTGTACACGCATCCGGCTTAGTAGACAGAATTAAAGAAGATGACGAAGTTGTCTTCGAAGTCGTTGACGGAAAAAAAGGTGAAAATGCTGTTAATGTTAAATTAGCGTAGTATATCAAAGATACTTGAATGCATTTAAAGAAGCCTCACAGTATATGTGAGGCTTCTTTTTTTTATACCTGCCTAAACATTAATCCTACATCATTTTTTAACATTCTCTATGCCATATAAATACAATAATACTTATATTTGCACGGACGTCCAGATAGGTAATTAATACTTATCTATAATCATTAAAATAAACTTTTATGATTGATACAATTTTAAGTACTCTCAAAGGTGAAGTTGGCAACCAAATAATAGAAAAAGCTAACATCCCTTCTGATAAGATCGATGATATAATGAATGTGATTGGAGATTCAGCTAAAAATGAAGTTGTAAGCCAAATGACATCAGGTGGTCTATCAAATATGATGAATCTATTCTCCAATAACGCAAACTCAGGTGGAGCTAACCAGTTACAGTCAAATATCCAAAACAGTATAGTTTCTGGACTTATTCAAAAACTGGGACTATCAGAAGGTATCGCCAATACTATATCCCAAATTGCGGTACCCGCATTGATCGGATTGATCACCAAACAAAATAGCAAAACACCTGATAATGATCCATCTCCTCTAACTGACATTTTTGGCAAAGTTGGTGGAAATAAAGGCGTAGGTGATGTTTTAGGAAACCTATTCAATTAATCTAAATATCAATTAAAACTAGAAAAATGGGAAAATTTGAAGTTTACCAGAGTGACAAAAATCAAGAATTCAGATTCAGACTTCTTGCAAGTAACGGACAAAATATTTTGAGCAGTGAAGGTTATTCCTCAAAAACCGCTTGCTTAAATGGTGTTGAATCTGTAAAGAAAAATGGCGCAGACTCAAAGAATTTTGAAAAAAGCACAACGCCAACCGGAATGTTCAGGTTTAACCTTAAAGCTAAAAATGGACAAGTAATTGGAACAAGTCAAAATTATAAATCAGAAAGTGCAAGAGACAATGGTATAGAATCCGTTGGTAAAAATGCCGATGGAGATATAGTTGATCTTACATAAATGTCTATTTGTTAGTTACATAAATATTCTTAGCAGGTGTTTTTTTAAGGCACCTGTTTTGTTATAAACACATGAAAACAGCCATCATAATTGGAGCAACAGGTCTCATCGGCTCAAACTTGGTTCAGCAATTATCTGAAAACGAAAACTTCTCAACAGTAAAAATATTTACGCGCCGGTCAGTAGGCATAAACCATCCAAAGATTGAAGAACACCTGGTAGATTTTGATCAGATTAATGATTGGCAGGATCAACTTACCGGAGATGTACTATTTTCGACTATGGGAACAACCATTCGCAAGGCAGGAAGCAAAGTAGCGCAGTATAAAATTGATTACACCTACCAGCTTGATACTGCTGTTGCAGCAGCCAATAATGGTGTCGAAAGCTATTGCCTGGTGTCATCGGCAGGTGCCAACCCGAAATCTTCGGTATTTTATTCAAAAATGAAAGGCGAACTGGATGAAGCTGTCAAAGAATTAGGTTTTAAGCACATTTCTATTTTCAGGCCATCCATTTTGGCTGGCGAAAGGAAAGAGAGTAGGATGGGTGAAAAGATAGGCCTTGTGCTGGCAAGGATCTTTACTAAAATTCCTGGACTCAGAAAATACAAACCTATCCAGGGAGCAATTGTGGCTGCTGCAATGATCAAAGTATCAGAAACTTCAAATAAAAGACCTGCATTTGAAATCTATACACTTGATCAAATATTCCATATATGATGTTCAGCGAATTCGATCAGATAGCTTACACGAAACCTGTAAAACTTAATAAGCGCTTTTAAGGAACTTAGTAGCGTAACGTTTGCCATCAATATCCTTTGCGATGACAAGATACAACCCCTGTTGCAGCCCACTTACATCAATTGTTTGCACATAGTCAACTGCAATCAATTTCTGACCCTTCATATTAAATATTTCTGCATGAGAGATTTGTTTCTCATAATTTTTATTTAAACGGACTTGATGCAAGGCAGGATTAGGCACAAATAAGTCATCAGTAATTGTGATTTTATAATCTGCAACTGATTGCGGGTTTGACAGCAATTCAGAAGCAGCCGATTGTAAAACATTTTTTGATGATTCGTCCTGCAACACTACAGCCACATACATCTGGTTGGCTATCCATTCAGCATCTATTGTGTAGCCTGTATTGAACAGAACTGAATCTCCCACATTTGCAATGGAGACAGGCGTGTCAGTTAATACTTTCCTGAATACATCATGATGCACGGATTCGCCATTTGGAGCATTATATTCAATTTCTTTCTCTGCTACAATGGCATATAAATTTAAATTGTCCGGGTTGTTGTCACCAATCCTTTTTACTACAATAGTAACCTCTGCTTCCTCATTAGTGTTTTGCATTTGTTCAACAGAAATGACAAAATCAGCAGCTTGTTCAAGTTTATCTTCAATTTGGGACGCCATTAACAAAGGGTTTTGAGGTCCTATTATTTTTCCTTGTACGACAACCCTCGGAGTACCACCATAAATGCCATAATAATTAGTTCTTGCATCATTTTCGGTTGGATTATGCTGCGAGAAAACACAGTTAGAATAAGGAGAACTAGGGTGATACGCGATATGGAGCACTTCCGGGTAATCATTTATCAGGGTGTAAAATGCAGGATTCCGAGCCGCACACACACTACAGCGTGAATTGGTAAAGTGCTCAATAATAACTGTTTGATTCGCCTGCGCCCACAATTGGGTTCCGGCAAACAAGATGGTAATTGTAAAGAATATTTTTTTCATGAAGATTTTTCTCTTTTAGTCGGGATAATGCAACTTACCTTACATTAAATGAACATTTTTTTGATATTCAACAGACTCTGCTATGAATTCCTCTAACAATTGAATATATTTGTACTTATTCTACAATGCTTAAAAGCATTTAAACACCCACAAGCCATGAGAGCTCTTTTCACCTTTTTATTAGTGTTTATTTCGTTGTCAATTTTCGCACAATCTACTGGCGATACCATTGTCATACCGACTTATAATTATACCCAGACCCATGGCTGGCCCTGGTGCGGATTCAGCAGAGATACCATGATTGATTTTCCAGATGATCCTGGCGTTACCTATGAAAAGATCATCATGGCTTATAATATGCGTTGTAAAGATGGGCTTGTTTCAGTTCCGGGAAATACGAACCTGGGTTGTGGTGAATGGGATTATTCATGCAATACATATATCCATGATTCGTCCAGGGTAGATTCTGTAATCAGTTTTACAAATACTCATTCAATCTCAGGATTTACAGGAACAACCTACGAATATGCTGATGGTGCACTATTCAATTACTACCAGTTTCTGCAGAAGGAAGTTATCATTAACAATACCGTTTCCGAGAATATTCATACAATTGGAAATGGTAATATATCACTAGCGGAAGTACTGAGTACCAATAACAATGCTTCAAAATCGCAATACTTGTTTACCCAGGCTGAGTTAAATAGTGCCGGAGTGCTTGCAGGTGAAATAAATGGAATTGAAATCGAAGTAGTTGGCGGATCGGCCTCGGCAAATTACCTGAGCATTAAAATCAAGCATACCAGCAAAACCGTTTTGAACAGCTCAGAACCTGACATTACAGAATTTACCGAAGTATATTTTCATGATTATGCTTTGACAAGTGGGATCAACCGCATTCAATTCTATCAACCTTTTATCTGGGATGGCAGTTCAAATTTAGTTGTTGAATTCTCATTAACCAATAATGATCCAGACAATCCGTTAAATATTAAAGGTTCGATTACAACTGAGGTAATGGGTTTAATTGCGGTTAACCAATTCTGCCTGAACAATGTAAATGGCCAAATTGAGATACCCACAGCTCCTTTTTCTGGTATTTCTGATGAAATCACAGTTTCATTCTGGAGCTACGGGAATGAAGATATGTTACCTACCAATAATTCAGTTATTCATGGTATTGATAATAGCAACAACCGACAATTGAACGTGCATTTACCCTGGGGCAACTCGAATATATATTATGATTGTGGAAATGATGGAAGTGGCTATGACAGAATTGAAAAAGCGGCTACACCCGCAGAATTTGAAGGTAACTGGAGTCATTGGTCTTTTACAAAAAACACCAATAGCGGCAGTATGAAGATTTATCTCAATGGCGAACTCTGGCACTCAGGGACAGATAAAGTAAAAACAATTGATATCCAGGAATTGGTATTTGGCACCAGCGGTACTGCTGATCGCACATATTTTGGGAAAATCGACAAATTGAGCATCTGGAATAAAGCACTTTCACAACCTACAATTGAAAACTGGATGAACAAGCCTATTGATTTGACACATCCTGATTATGCCAATCTTTTAGCTTATTATAAACTGGATGAAGGAAATGGAATTATAATAAACGATGCATCAGACCAGGCACTATCAACCTCAATTGATGGCTATATGTACTGGGTTTATGAACGGGGCAATAATATCACTCGGGGTTTTACAGAATCAACTGAAAGACCCAATATTTCGTTTGTACAAGGTGAATATAACTTGACAATCAATGATCAGATTGTAACTGACTCTATTGTTATCAATCCCAATATCGTTCGGGCATATGAAGTAATTCCAAAATATGGTACAATGCAGGATGACAGCATCGCTGAAACATCAGTAAACGAATATTGGGAGGCACAATATCAATACACCTTTAATCATGAAGGCATTAAAATTGACTCAGTTATGGCTGATATTGCTGGGACAATTGACATTACAGAATTGACTTATTATAAAAGATACCCGGCCAAATATGAGATCATGTCATTTGTAACACCCTACGGCATATATCTTGACCTGGGTATGGAAGGCAAGACATGGTACTTCGACGTAACCGATTATGCTCCCATACTTCAGGGCAGTAAAAGAATGACTATCGAAAGAGGAGGGGAATGGCAGGAAGATATGGATATCAAATTCTTTTTTATAACCGGCACACCACCTCATGATATTCTTGATATAAAGCAGATTTGGCGTGCTGATTCTAAATCTTATACGGATATCCAGAACGAAAGGGCTTTCGAAACAAGAAACATTGAAATGCATCCAGATGGAGAATCATTTAAATTGATGACAGTTATATCAGGCCATGGGCAGGAAGGCGAATTCACACCACGTCATCATACCATGAATATAGATGGAGGAGACATCGAATTTGACCAGGTTGTCTGGACAGAATGTTCCACCATCCCAATTTATCCTCAAGGCGGCACCTGGGTGTATGACAGGGCAGGATGGTGCCCCGGAGATCCCAGTGATATTCATGAATATAATATCACACCCTATGTAAGTCAGGGCCAGACACATAGTTTTGATTATAATGTGACCTATGCCACCGGTACTTCTAATTATATTGTAAGACAGCATTTGGTAACATATGGCCCTCCCAACTTTAACCTGGATGCTTCTATCGTAAGAATATTAAAACCGAATAAAGATGATGCCAGCCAGGAACGATTCAATCCAGCCTGTACCTATCCGGAGATCATCATCCAAAATACCGGGTCAACCACTTTAACAAGCCTTGATATTGAATATTATGTAGATGGTGGCAATACGGAAAATTACGAATGGACGGGGTCTCTTGAATTTTTAGAAAAAGAGACAGTAATCCTTCCTATCCCCGAACTTACGTTTTGGCTTGGAACTACCGACAAATTCATAGTCAATATCAGCAACCCCAATGGCCAGGAAGATGAATACAGCTTCAACAATTCATGCAGTAGCTATTTTGAAGATATTCATGTGTATCCTGAAGGAGGAATTATTACCATCCAGCTTAAAACAAATAATGTAGGTTACCAAACAACCTATACCTTGTATGATGGTGAGGGAAATATTCACTATCAGAGAGATGATTGTGATAATAACACAATTTACAATGATGAGTTTTACCTGTTTCCAGGCTGTTATAAATTACGTATCGATGACTCAGGTGACAATGGTCTTGATTTCTGGCATCAACCCAGCCAGGGAACAGGATATTTTAGAATAAAAGATGCCGATGGCGCCACACTTTATACGTTTGATCCTGATTTCGGTGGTTTTGCCGAATTTGAGTTCGGTATTGGAAATATCACCAAAATAGATGAAGTAAGTAATCCTTTTACTCTAAATGTTTACCCGAATCCTACTACTGATAAGGTTCATCTTTCAATTAAAGGCATAGGAAACAAGAAGGCATCAATGAATCTTACCAACACCTTATCAAATAAAGTATTGGAAAAAGAATGGTTTCTGAACGGAGAAGAATTCAATACAGAAATTGACATGAGTCATTTACCACCCGGAGTTTACTTTTTACAATTCAACTATGGGAACTTCTCAAAAACTAAAAAAATTATAAAACGCTAAATATTTTTAATATGAACCAAAAAATAGCCAGTCATTACGAGATGGTAAAAAAGTACCATCCTGAATATCTAGAAGCCGTCGAAAAGCTGGGTATAACCGCTAAAGATGCCGGTCCTATCGACGATAAAAACGCCCAACTCATTCAATTGGCAGCCTCTATTGCCAGTAAATCGGAGGGGGCCACCCACAGCCACACAAAAAGAGCCTTAAAGGCAGGTGCTACAAAAGAAGAGATCAGGCATTGCGTTTTGATCCTAACAAATACCTTGGGCTTCCCTGCTGTAATGGCCGGGCTAAGTTGGGTAAATGACATCCTTGATTAATCGTGCAGTTCCGGATTTGCAATCTGGAACTTAAGAATTTAGGTTTTTCAATCCTGAACAATACGAATATCTTTCCCCAAATTCCGAAAGTTGATAAATAATTGAAATTGCACTTGCATCGGGTGTATACTATGTGTATATTTGTGTATGCAAAAACAAGTTTCAAATAAGGAAATAGAAGCCCTGAAAGCTATCAGGAGCTACCTGATGAAGCACGGCAGGATGCCCAGTGTGCGCGAACTGATGAAAGTGCTTCATTACAAATCACCCCGTTCTGCGTCCGTTGTCATGCAAGGGCTGATTGATAAAGGCATTTTAAAGAAAAAGAAAGACGGCAGCACCCAACTCATCCGGTATGAAATAGATGAATTTGGAGATACACCACAGGAGCAAACGGTAAAAGTGCCTTTGCTCGGGACTGTTACCTGTGGTCTGCCCATTCTTTCAGAAGAAAATATTGAAGCAGAGCTGGCCGTTTCCACCAAAGTAGCCAAACAACCCGGTACCTATTATTTATTACGAACCCAGGGGGATTCAATGAACCAGAAAGGCATCAATGATGGCGATCTGGTATTGGTAAAACACCAGAACAATGCCGATAACGGGGATACGGTAGTGGCCTTAATAGATGATGAGGTAACCGTAAAAGAGCTGAGGGTGAACAACGACAATGTGGTATTGCTGCCACGATCTTCCAACAAAATACATATGCCGATCATTCTTTCCAAAGATTTTGTGGTACAGGGTGTGGTTGTTTCTGTAATTCCTATGTAGTCAAACCTGAAATGGACAGATCCATTGTACATATCGACCTGGATACCTTTTTTGTATCGGTAGAGCGCCTGCTCGACTCGCGCCTCAACAACAAACCTGTGCTGGTAGGCGGCACGAATGGGAGGGGAGTGGTGGCTGCCTGCAGCTACGAAGCCCGCCGATACGGTATCCACTCGGCCATGCCTATGGGAATGGCGCAAAAGCTGTGTCCCGAAGCCATTGTGATCAGGGGCGATGGCGGTATGTACAGCAAATTCTCCAACATGGTAACCGACATTATCAATGAAGATTCGCCCCTCTACGAAAAATCCTCTATCGATGAATTTTATATTGACGTCAGTGGCATGGACCGATTTTTCGGTACCTATAAATGGGCCTGCGAGCTTCGTGAGAAGATCATCAAAGAAACAGGCCTGCCCATTTCATTCGGGCTTTCGACCAATAAAACCGTAGCCAAAGTAGGCACCAGCGAGGCCAAGCCCAATAACCACATCAACATTCCCAAAGGTTTCGAAAAAGGCTTTCTGGCACCTCTGGCCGTAAAAAAAATCCCCATGGTGGGCGATAAAAGCTATAAAATGCTTTTAAGCATGGGCGTAAAATATGTGAAAACCGTACAAGAGATTCCCATAGAACTCATGGAAAGCATCATGGGAAAAAACGGCATTGTATTATGGAAAAAAGCCCAGGGTATCGACAATACACCCGTTGAGCCTTATAACGAGCGCAAGTCTATTTCTTCTTCCATCACACTCGAAAAAGACACTATCGACACACGGCAGCTAAAGAACATTTTAACAGCCATGACTGAAAAACTGGCCTTCCAGCTACGGAACGAACAAAAACTTACATCGGTGGTTACCGTAACCATTCGCTATTCTGATTTCGACACACGTACGCGTCAACACCGCATACCCTACACATCTCTGGATCACACGCTGATAAAAACTGTGATGAGCCTTTTCGACCAGCTTTACGACAGAAGGCTGCTGGTACGGCTGGTGGGTGTGCGCTTTAGCAGCCTGATATCAGGAAACTACCAGATGAATCTTTTTGAAGATACTTCGGAAATGATCAACCTTTACCAGGCTATGGACAGCATCCGCAACCGTTATGGCAACACAGCGATAAGACGCGTTTCTACGCTCGGAAGCCGTATCAGAAACGGAGGAAGTCCATTCCAGGGAAACCTTTCAGCCTAAATTATGTTGCTCAACTGCCATACATACTACAGCTATAAGTATGGAACCATCTCCATAGAAAACCTTATAAAAGATGCGCAGGAGAAAGCTTATAATTACCTGGTAATGACAGATATAAACAGTACTTCTGCCAGCATCGACTTTGTACGCCAATGCATGATCAGGCAAATAAAGCCTGTACTGGGTATTGATTTCAGGAATGGGGCGCAACAAAAATATATCGGTATTGCCAAGAATAACAAGGGGTTCAGGGAACTGAACGAACACCTCACAAGCCATCTGCATGCCTTGGAAGACTTTGATAACAGGCCTCCAGTGTTCCAACATGCATATGTGATTTATCCTTTTAAAGATTTTAATTACTGCAGGTTACGAAAGAATGAATTCGTGGGTATTCGCCCATCTGAACTGAATAAACTACAATTTTCTGATTGGAAAAATCACCCGGAAAAATTGCTTATCCTGCACCCGGTAAGTTTTCGCTGCAAGCGTGATTTCAATATTCACAGGCTATTGCGGGCTATTGATAACAATACCTTGTTAAGCAAACTGCCCAAAAGTGAAGAAGCGCAACCTGATGAAACGATGCGTTCAGCAGGTGAATTGATGGATATTTTTAAGAACCATCCACAAATTATTGAAAACACGAAACAACTCATCGACAGTTGCTCCATTCATTTCGAGTTCAAAGGCTTTAAAAACAAGAAAAGTTATACAGAATCGCCCGAAGAGGATTTTAAGCTTTTAAAAAAAGAAGCTGAAAAAGGAATCACATACCGGTATAAAAATCCCTCACAGATAGTAATCGACCGGATGAATAAAGAACTGAAGATCATTCAGGAGATGAATTTCTGTTCGTATTTCCTCATCAACTGGGACCTGGTGAAATATGCCCAAAGCCAGGGTGTACACTATGTAGGAAGGGGTAGCGGTGCCAACAGCATGGTGGCCTACCTGCTGCGCATCACCGATGTGGACCCCATTGAACTGGACCTGTATTTTGAACGTTTCATCAATCCGGCACGTACATCACCACCCGATTTCGATCTTGATTTCTCTTCCCGAGACCGCAACAAGATGACAAAATATCTTTTTGACAGATATGGTTGGAACAAAACAGCTCTTGTGGGCACCTACATCACCTTTCAGTATAAATCCATGATCCGTGAACTTGGGAAGGTATTTGGTTTGCCTTCAAGCGACATTGAAAAGCTACAGCGTACCAAAGACCTTAATAAACTGGATGATATAAGCAAACTCGTCATTACTTACAGCCATTACATTCATGGATTTCCCAGCCATTTGAGTGTTCATTCCAGCGGCATCCTCATTTCAGAAGAATCATTAAGCACCTATTCAGCTATTATTTTGCCCCCCAAAGGCTTTCCTACCGTGCATTTCAGCATGATCGAAGCCGAAGACATCGGCTATACCAAATTCGATATTTTGGGGCAACGGGGTTTAAGCAAAATAGAAGATGCCGTAGCTATTGTGAAAGAAAATGCCGGGCAGGAAATTGATATTCATGACATCCTCAAATTTAAGAAAGATGAAAAAGTGAAGCAACTGCTGATGAAAGGCAAAACCATCGGATGTTTCTATGTGGAGTCACCTGCCATGCGTATGCTGCTCAGGAAACTGGAAGCTGACGACTACATCCGCCTGGTGGCAGCCAGTTCCATCATTCGTCCGGGGGTAGCCAAAAGCGGCATGATGCGCGAATACATCCTGCGTTTCAGGGAAAAGGAGAGGAGGGAAGCCGCCCGCAAAGAAATGCCTGCCTTTTACGACCTGCTGGCAGAAACTTACGGCGTAATGGTTTACCAGGAAGATGTGATCAAGGTGGCCCACTACTTTGCCGGACTCACGCTGGCAGAATCCGATGTGCTGCGCAGGGGCATGTCGTGGAAATTCAAGCAACGTAACGAATTTGGCAGGATCAGGGATAAGTTCTTCTCCAATTGTGAGGAAAAAAAATACCCGAAATACCTGGTGGAACGGGTCTGGACACAGATTGAGAGCTTTGCCAATTACGCGTTTTCAAAAGGGCATTCAGCCTCATATGCCGTTGAAAGCTACCAGGCGCTCTACCTGAAAGCACATTTTCCGCTGGAATATATGGTAGCTACCATCAATAATGGAGGTGGTTTCTATCATACGGAATTGTATGTACACGAAGCCCGCATGCATGGCGCCAAGGTAGAGCCACCCTGTGTGAATACGAGCGAAGCAAAAACCATTATCCGCGGAAAAACGATCTATCTTGGCCTGAGCATACTGAAAAGTCTGGAGACAAATACGACCGCAACCTTATTGGCTGAGCGATACCGAAACGGACCTTTTCACAATTTACGCGATTTCCTTAAAAGGATTCCTATCTCATTGGAGCAATTATCAATCCTGATCAGAATTGATGCTTTCCGGTTTACCGGCAAACCAAAGAAGGAACTCATGTGGGATGCCCATTTCCTGCTTTCAAAAGCTAAGAAAACAATACCCATAAGCACCCTGTTTTATGAGGCTGCAAAGGAATTCGTGATCCCACCCTTGTATGCGCACGCACTTGAAAGCGCTTATGATGAAATAGAATTGGTGGGCTTTCCGGTAGGTATTTCGCCATTTAAACTGGTAGAAATGAACGGGGGAAAACAGGTGCCCGCCAGGAGACTTCCTGAACTGGTCAACAGGAGGGTAGAGGTGATCGGTTATCTAATCCATGCAAAAAGAACGCGAACGACCAATGGAAAACAAATGACTTTTGGTACTTTTATCGATTATGAGGGTAACTGGATAGATACGGTACAGTTCCCTGAGATCACGGCAAGATACCCGTTTCGTGGCCCCGGATGCTATAAAATAAAAGGTAAAGTGATTTCTGAATTTGGATTTGTAAGTATCGAAACAACAGAGCTATACAGGATACCAACAATTAATATTGAAGAGCCTTCAACGAGGTTGAGGCTCAATGAGAAGAAGCCTGCTTTGGTTGCAAAATAATGTACACTAAAATCCAAATAACAATTAGCAAATCTCAAATAATATCCAATGGATCAAAAAACAAATAACAAACCATACGATCTGGAAGAAAGAACATTTCAATTTGCCAAAGAAGTCAGAATCTTTGTTAAAACATTGGAAAAAAGCATTGCAAATTCGGAAGACGCGAAGCAGCTAATTAGAGCGTCAGGTTCAATTGGAGCGAATTATATAGAAGCCAATGAAGCACTAAGTAAAAAAGATTTCTCTTTCCGTGTGAAAATCTGCAGGAAAGAAGCCAAAGAGAGTGTTTATTGGTTAAGGTTAATCATGGAAACAAATAAATTGACAAATGCGAAAATTGCGGAAAAGTTGATACAAGAAGCAATTGAATTAAAGAAGATTCTTTCTGCAATCATTGAAAAAACTAAATAATGTAGCTAAATTGGTTCGATTTTTTGGAAATTGGATATTAAAATTTATTTGGGATTTGTAATTTGCTTTTTGATCATTTATTTTTAGAATTATGTGCGGACAATATGCCATCGTAAGTAAGATCGAGAAAATTGAAAAGTCATTTAATGTACAATTAAAGGAAGGTCTTGAATTTGAATCGAATAAAATAATTATTCCCGGCACCAAAGGTCTGGTGATAACCGATAAAAACCCAAGGATTATACAGGATTTTATTTTTGGATTTACACCGACATGGGCCGACAAACTCAAATACATCATCAATGCCAGGGCAGAAGGCGACCATAATAAGGAAAATTCACCGGATTATACTGGGGGTAAAGGGATCATCAATAAACCTTTTTTCAGAAAAGCCATTCGTTCGCAACGCTGCCTGGTAATAGCAGACAGTTTTATTGAAAGCACCGGCAAAAAAGAGCTCAAAAAGTCGTACAATGTATATTTGAAGGAATATGTAAACCCGATTGCATTTGCGGGTATTTGGGACACATGGCAGAATAAGGAAACAGGAGAAATCCATGATACATTTGCTATCATCACCACCCGACCCAATCAGTTAATGTTAAAAATCCCCCACGAAAGGATGCCTGTAATATTAAAACCTTCCATGTTTTCAAGATATTTAAGTGCCAAAAGCCCATTGAGTGACATCACTGCCATGCTCGAACCTTATCCCGCGAAGGATATGAATGCCTATGAAATTGCCACTTCATTTTATAATGAAAGGAATGATGCCCGTAAAGCTTTACAGCCATTCAGTCAACGAGTGGATAAGGAGTATGATGTGAAATTGAAGCAACAGCTCAAATTGTTTGGAATGGGTGAATCCCCATCAAGGGAAAAGAAGGCGAAAAGATAAATTCGCTGACATCTCTGCTTGCTCATCCGAATTACAAATCCCGAACAGCGGCAAAGCGGGAGGGAAAAAGCAAAATTCTATTGAATTAATTCACATCTTTCATCGATAGGCTGATCCGTTTTCGGGGTACATCAATATCCAGCACCTTTACTTTTACATGTTGGTTCAGGCTGACAAAATTAGCCGGGTTGCTGATATATTCATTGGCCAGATGTGAAATATGTACCAAGCCATCCTGTTTGACGCCCACATCCACAAAAGCACCAAAATTGGTGATATTGGTAATAATTCCAGGCAGTTCCATGCCTATTTCCAGGTCGGTTATTTTATGAACTCCTTTGGCAAACTCAAATATCTCAGCTTTTTTTCGGGGATCCAACCCGGGTTTCTGCAATTCCTTCCTGATATCATACAGCGTGGCCAGGCCTTTATCATTCGTAATAAATTGCGAAAAGTCCAGCTTATTGATCACTTCTTTATTGCCGATCAAATCGACAACGGTTAGCCCAGCATGTTTGGCGATTTTTTCAACAACAGGATAACTCTCAGGATGCACGGCACTGTTATCCAGGGGATTGTTTCCATTTTTGATTCGTAAAAACCCTGCGCACTGTTCAA
>JAZBOW010000043.1:0-8709 GCA_036351335.1 Bacteroidales bacterium
AAACTCAATCGACAGGTCTTTAAGCGGTTTTTCAAAATCTCCTTTGCCGATGCCTAAAGATGGATCTTCGTACACTTTCTTCATAAACAAAGCCCAGATGGGTAAGGCCATATTGGCGCCCTGGCCAAGTGTTAACGACCTGAAATGCACGCTCCGGTCTTCGGCACCTACCCATACCCCTGAAGTAAGTTGCGGTGTGATGCCCATAAACCACCCATCTGACTGGTTTTGGGTAGTGCCGGTTTTACCGGCAATGGGGTTATCAAATCCATATTTGTATCGCAACCTGATGCTGGTACCGCTTTCCACCACCCCTTTCATCAGTTCGATCATTTTATAAGCGGTTACCTCGTCCATGGCTTCCCGCTTTTCAGGTACAAACCTGTCGAGCAGGTTCCCGTTTTTATCTTCAATTCTCGTGATAAATACAGGCTTTACATAAACACCTTTATTGGCAAATGTGTTCATGGCACCCACCATTTCATATAAGGAAAGATCAGGTGTACCGAGTGCAATGGCCGGAACCGCAGGAATATCTGAAGTGACGCCCATCTGGTGTGCCATATTGGCTACAGATTGTGGAGAAAATCGTTTGATCAGATAGGCAGATATCCAGTTGTTGGAATTGGCCAGTGCCCATTTCAAGGTTACCTCTTCCCCTACCCGGTCGTCGCTTGAATTCCTTGGTGTCCAGAAAGTACCATCTCCCAGTTCAACACTGTAAGATATATTGGGTACTTTGTAACAGGGTGAATATTCTCCTTCCTGCATTGCCAGCGTATACAAAAAAGGTTTGAAAGTAGAACCTACCTGCCGTTTCCCCTGTGTTACGTGATCGAATTGAAAATAGCGGTAATCGATACCGCCAACATACGCCCTAACCTCACCGGAATGCGGATCCATTGCCATCAATCCGGCTTGCAGAAAATATTTATAATACAAGATGGAATCCATAGGTGTCATGATGGTATCTATCGGGCCATCCCACCTGAAAACCCGCATTTCTGTGGGTGTATTGAAGCTGAGTATGATGGAATCCATATCCACACCCTGATTTCTCAACCTTCTATATCTTTCACTTCGGCGTACTGCCTGATTCATTATTTTTTCTATCTCTGATTCTTCGTCTTCATCTTCAAATACGAAAGGGGCATTTGTGTAACCCTTCCAATGGGTATAAAAGCTGGGCTGCAGATCGTTGGCCATATGTTCTTGCATAGCTTCTTCGGCATATTGCTGCATCCTGGAATCGATGGTCGTGTATATCTTCAGGCCGTCTTTATATAGATTATAGGGGTTGCCATCCGCCTTAAAGTGGGTGCTGCACCATTCATTCATTTGCTGCCGCAGATACTCCCTGAAATAAGTCGCCAGTCCCTGGTTGTGATCCTGGATACTGAATTTTGACACCCCAAGAGGAAGTTGACTTAAGGAATCAAATTCTGTATCGGTGATGAACTCGTATTTTTCCATCTGACCCAGTACCAGGTTTCTTCGTGCCAAAGACCGCTCAGGATTTCTGATCGGGCTATAACGAGTTGGCGCATTTACCACGCCTGCCATAAGTGCCGACTCTTCAATGTTAAGAGAATCCGGTGTTTTGCCAAAAAAAGTAGCTGCTGCTGATTTGATACCATAGGCATTGTGCCCGAAAGGTACTGTATTCAGGTACATGGCAATGATCTCTTCCTTGGAGTAATAGGTTTCCAATTTCACCGCGGTTACCCATTCCTGGAATTTACGGATTACCAATTGAAATTTGTTCAGCCGACCACGTGGAAATAAATTTTTCGCTAACTGCTGCGTAAGGGTACTACCGCCGCCTTTGTTATTTCCGGTGATTACCCCGAAGAATACCCTAGCCAGTGCACGTTCATCTATACCTGAATGTTCTTCGAAACGGATGTCTTCAATCGCTTTGAGAGCATTGATCAGGTTGGGTGATATTTCACAGTAGGTCACATTGGAACGATTTTCAATGAAATAGGTACCGATGATCACACCATCGACCGAGTGTATTTCGCTGGCGAGGTTATGTCTTGGATTCTCCAGTTCTTCAAACGATGGCATGGCACCAAACCATTCATTGGCTACTCCAAAAAATAACAGCACCACAAAAACAAATAAACTGGCTACAATAAGCCAGAATTTAACCAGGTAATTCATCACTTTTGGTTTCGTTTTATCGTTAGAAGATTTGTCAGACATCAGAAAGTTTCATTTTATAATATTATTCAGAAGGTGTTACCTGTATACCCACATCACTTATGCCGATCAGGGTATCAACTCTCATAGCTTGTTGTATTTTGAACTCGTAATTGCCTTTTAATGGAAACCGCATATTCCGGCTTATCAAAATGCTGTTCTCCTTAACAGCACCCCAACCTTTTCCAAGCCACCGGCCTTCAATATCTGCCAGCACAAATTCAATAGTATCGCGGCTCATATTGTTATTTGGAAATTTGGTATTCAGGAAAACATACAGGTTACTGTAAAGATAATCCGTTGTATTTCTAATGTTTATATAAAAATCATACGTCTGGATGGTATCGTCAATTGATACTTCAAACCTGGCCAGATCATCTTTATACCAACCTTTTTCATCAATAGCTATACTTTCGTTGTAAATACTATTCAAATTACAGGAATAAAGCAGGATCGACAACCCAAGAAATAATAAAAGTTTTGATATTTGCCTGCGCATTTTTAGCTGTTTGAAATTAGAATGCGAAAAATGAAAAAATATTGTTTAACATTTAATTTTCAATTAAATATATTGGGCCAGGTCATCTTCACTGCCACTCTCAATATTCGACTTCTGCTCTTTTTGATGGGCATATAATTCAAGTTCTGCTGGAAATTTCCCTTTGCTATTTAATTCAATTATCTCTTTCACTTTGTCTACCGGAATGGCCATCATATTATTGGAATCATCCATGTAGGCGTACCACATCAGGTTTTTAAGCACATCGCTTTTTACATAAAATGCTTTTCCTTTTTTCGTCTTTAACTTGATCCGGTTGTCAGGAAAATTTTGAAGTGTGTCAATATAATTATCCAATTCATGATTTAAGCAACATTTTAGCTTTCCACATTGACCGGCCAGTTTCTGTGGATTTAACGACAGTTGTTGGATGCGAGCCGAATTGGTAGAAACACTCTGGAAACTGCTCATCCATGAGGCGCAACATAATTCACGGCCACAGGAACCGATACCACCAAGCTTTGCTGCTTCCTGTCGCACGCCAATTTGCCGCATTTCAATCCTTATGTGAAATGCTTCGGCCAGTTTTTTGATCAGTTCCCTAAAATCAACTCGTTCATCAGCCGTATAATAAAAGATGGCTTTGGTTTTGTCGCCCTGGTATTCCACATCATTTATTTTCATGGCAAGGCCGATATCCAGCGCAATTACCCTTGTTTTATACATGGTTGAATCCTCCCTTTTAATAGCATCCAACCACTTTTCGATATCAAGTGTGCGGGCATGTCTGAAAACACGGTGTAATTCTTTTTTTTCCGGGTCAACGCCTTTTCTTTTCATTTGCAAATGAACCAGTTCCCCTGTTAGCGAAACAATACCGATATCATGCCCGGGTGAAGCTTCCACAGCAACAAGCTCTCCTTCTTTAAGGGTCATATCGCCCGGATACGTATAAAAATCTTTTCGCCCATTTTTAAAGCGGACTTCTACAACGCCGGTTTGGCCGATGGCTGAAGGATCGGTTATGTCGCCAAGCCAGTTATAGGAGCTTAACTTGCAGCATTTCATCTGATTCACAGCCGATAATGTTTGATCAGGATCATTGCTGACACAACAGCCACGAGCAGAGGATATATATTGAGTGGTTTCTGCAGTAAGTTTCTTTTCTTCTTCCATGTCCCTTCTATCTATAACTTTACAAATGTATGAATTATGTCAATTTCATTTGTGAATTGATGTGATAAATTAAGAGGACATGTTGAAAGCACTTATTGCCTGATATTTTTCCGCCCCAGTGCTAAAAGATCAATTAATTTGAAACTGAGGTCGGTAAATAGAATACCCGGATGTGCGTTTCTTTCCACATGGAACACGGCTTCGTTCAAAAGCTGATATATTTCCTGTTGATTGGAAGCATTGATGAAAGGTGCCAGTTTGGATGAGAAATCAAGTTCCTCATCCTTTTTAAGTACCAGGTCGTTGTGGTTTTGATTATGCAGGATGCTTTGATGCACCGCTTCCAGACCATAATTTAAAAAACCCTTTTGTTTCTCACGACCCAACCTGGCGATGTCGGCATTAAACTTATTGATCTCTATAAAATCGCCCGGCTTAAAACAATATCGAAGCCATTGCCTGAACGCTATAAAGTTGGCTTGAACTTCTTCTGTGTTTTCAAGCAGATCTTTCGCCAGGTTCCAATTGCCGGATGAGAGTGCCGCAATAGATTCCGCTTTTTCTGACTCTAAACCATACTTGCTGTTCAGGGCTTCCTGGATGTCTCTTTTGGCAATTTTGGGAACCTTCAATAACTGGGATCGTGATCTTACCGTGGGTAAAATAAGCTCATAGCGCTCGGCAATTAAAATGATGAGGGTATTTTCAGGGGGTTCTTCAAATGTCTTTAATAACTTATTAGATGCTGAAATATTGAGCCTTTCCGCCATCCAGATGATGATGACTTTATAGGGTGCTTCATAGGACTTTAAGGCCATTTTCTGAATAATATCGCTGGCATCGCGTACAAAAATCGACCCTTGTTTGTTGCCTACTTTTAAATGGTTGTACCAGCCATTTTGCGTAATATATGCATCACTTTTACCAATAAAATCCCTGAATTCATTCAGAAATAATTCTGATTTCGGGTCTTTTTTAATAGCGTCGTTGGTGGTGGTGGGAAAGAAAAAATGCAGATCGGGATGTGAGAATTTCGCGTATTTTTTACAGGAAGGGCACACCCCGCAACTATCATCGCCTTGTTTCTGATTGCAATTGATAAACTGGGCAAATGCCATAGCCAACGGAAAAACCCCTGTTCCCTGCTCACCCATCAATAATTGGGTATGCGCCACCCGGTTCTCACGGTAACTGGCAAGCATCCGGTCAATGACCTGCTTCTGTCCTATGATATCTTTAAACTTCATAAATAATCGATTTCAAAAGTACAAAATACAAGCCCCGCTTTTTATTTCACGATCTGTTTTTCAATAAAAAAAGGGCCAACCTGATGGTCAGCCCTAGCCTTATTTCAATTGTCAGTTGCTACGATACTTTCGCGCATAAAAACTCACGGTTCATTCGTGCAATGTTGGTCACCGATATTTCTTTCGGACATTCAGCCTCGCAGGCATAAGTATTGGTGCAATTTCCAAATCCCAGGTCATCCATTTTGGCTACCATTTTCTGTACCCGTTCTTTCGCTTCCACTTTACCTTGTGGCAGCAATGCAAATTGGGATACTTTTGCCGATACAAATAGCATTGCCGAGGCATTTTTACAAGCAGCCACACAGGCGCCACAGCCTATACATGAAGCGGCATCCATGGCCAGGTCGGCATTTCTTTTCTTTATTGGAATGGCATTGGCATCAGGCACACCACCAGTATTGACTGACACAAAACCACCGGCCTGTATAATTTCATCAAAAGCTGTGCGATCCACCATAAGGTCTTTGATGACCGGAAATGGCTTGGCCCGCCATGGCTCAATCACAATGGTGTCGCCATCATTAAACCTGCGCATATGTAATTGGCAGGTAGTAATGGCCGCATCAGGGCCGTGCGGTTTGCCGTTGATGAATAAACTGCACATACCACAAATACCTTCGCGGCAATCATGATCGAAAGCCACAGGGTCTTCTCCTTTTGCCACCAATTGTTCATTCAGGATGTCGAGCATCTCGAGGAATGAAGCTTCGGGAGAGATATGTTGGATGGGGTATTGAACAAATTTTCCAGGGGCATCCTGAGCGGCCTGCCGCCATATTTTAAGTGTAAGATCCATAGTCCCTAAATTTTTGCTTTTATGCAGTTTTATAATTTCGTTGTTTAACTTCAATATTTTCGTAAACGAGTGGCTCTTTATTAAGTTTGGGCTCTTTATTGTCACCCTGGTATTCCCATGCTGATACGAATGTAAAATTCTTGTCGTCACGCATGGCTTCACCTTCTTCAGTCTGGTATTCTTCCCGGAAATGGCCACCACATGATTCATTTCTATCTAAAGCATCCATGGCCATCAATTCTCCTAATTCCAGAAAATCGGCCAGGCGCAATGCTTTTTCAAGCTCTACATTCATTCCGGTTTTTTCTCCCGGCACTTTTACATCTGTCCAGAATTCTTTCCGGAGTTCCTTGATCTCTTTGATCGCTTTGTTAAGATCCTTAGCATTCCTTGACATTCCCACATAATCCCACATAATCAGTCCGAGCCGACGGTGAATAGAATCTACCGTCTGCTTACCATTTACCGCAAATAATTTATCGATGCGTTCCTGCACTTCTTTCTCAGTCTTTTCAAATTCAGCACTGTTGGTATCAAAACGTGGTACATTAATCTGGTCGGCCAGGTTGTTTTGCATGGTATACGGCAACACAAAATAGCCATCTGAAAGGCCTTGCATTAGTGCCGAAGCACCCAGGCGATTAGCACCATGATCGGAGAAGTTGGCTTCACCACCCACAAACAATCCGGGGATGGTACTTTGCAGCTCGTAATCTACCCAAACACCACCCATTGTATAATGAATAGCCGGATAAATCATCATAGGGGTTTCGTATGGATTTTCATCTACAATTTTTTCATACATCTGGAAGAGGTTACCGTAACGGGCCTCAATCACATTTTTACCCAGCCGTTTGATGGCATCTTTGAAATCCAGGTACACCGCGAGCCCAGTAGAACCCACACCGTGACCTGCGTCACATCTCTCTTTGGCTGCACGTGAGGCCACATCACGTGGCACTAGGTTTCCGAATGCCGGGTATCTTCTTTCCAGGTAATAATCCCTGTCTTCTTCCGGAATCGCTGTAGGTTTCAGCTCCCCTTTCTGTATTTTTTCGGCATCTTCTTTCTTTTTGGGTACCCAAATACGTCCGTCATTCCTGAGGCTTTCGCTCATCAATGTCAACTTTGATTGGTAATCGCCATGTACCGGAATACAGGTTGGGTGTATCTGCACAAAACTCGGATCAGCGAAAAGTGCACCTCTTTTAAATGCCCTCCATGCAGCGCTTCCGTTGGATGTCATGGCATTTGTTGAAAGGAAAAATACATTACCATAGCCTCCGGTAGCAATCAACACAGCATGGGCTGCATGACGCTCCAGTTCACCGGTTACGAGGTTTCTGACAATGATGCCACGTGCCCTACCATCCACTTTTACGAGGTCGAGCATTTCACGCCTTGTATATAACTTTACGGAACCTTTGCTGATTTCTTTACTTAAGGAACTATAGGCTCCCAAAAGAAGTTGTTGGCCGGTCTGGCCCCTTGCATAAAATGTTCTGGAGACAAGTGCACCACCAAATGATCTGTTATCAAGCAACCCGCCGTATTCTCTTGCAAATGGCACACCCTGTGCCACACATTGGTCAATAATCTCATTGCTGACTTCCGCAAGACGGTACACATTAGCTTCACGCGCACGGTAATCGCCTCCTTTTACCGTATCATAAAAAAGTCTGTAAATGCTGTCACCATCATTCGGATAGTTTTTAGCAGCATTAATACCGCCTTGTGCCGCGATACTATGTGCTCGTCTTGGGCTATCCTGGATACAGAACACCTTCACATTGAATCCGAGTTCTCCAAGGCTTGCAGCAGCGGCGCCTCCTGCCAGTCCTGTACCCACAACAATAATATCTATTTTTCTTTTATTGGCAGGATTTACAAGGTTCTGTTTCGCTTTATAATTTGTCCACTTTTGGGCCAATGGGCCTTCTGGTATTTTTGAATCTAAGTTGGTCATATCTTTCAATTATTTGAAAAAGTAAATGCAAACAGGAATCGTTATGTAACCTATTGTGATTACAATGGCAAGAACACGGCTTAAGCCCTTGATAAAAGGTGTATACTTGTCATTATTCAACCCCAGGGATTGGAACGATGATTGAAAAGCATGGTCGAGGTGAAAGCCTAAAAACAACAGGGCAAGTACATAAAAGAGTACATAGCCACCCATTTTAAACTTTTCGAGTACAAGAATGCCCATATCTTCCATTCCGGCTAGGTCACCGGCATGTATTTCGGGCACAGCACCTCCAATCTTCTTCACAAAGAAATCCGCCATATGGATCGCGAGAAACACAAGAATGATAATCCCCGTATGAATCATGAACTTCGAAAAGAAGGATGTTTCGGAAATGGCCTTTTTATCATAACGCTTTGGCCTTGCCATCCAGTTCTTTATTTGAAGAATAAAGCCAAATAAGATATGGATAGCAAACCCTCCAAACAACACCCACTGAAAAGTTTGAATGAATACATTTGTTCCCATAAAATGCGCAACCGTATTGAAAAGGCTCCTACCGTCATCAACCAGAATCAACAGGTTAATGGTGAGGTGTACAAGAAGAAATGTCAGCAGGAACAAGCCTGCCAGCGACATGATATACTTCTTGGTTAAAGAAGAGTAAAGTTTCATACTCATAACTTAAAACTATTTACCAGATTATTATTAAATCGAATTTGTTACATTTGCTCGTAGCACCAACAAATATATCAAA
>JAZBOW010000044.1:0-4724 GCA_036351335.1 Bacteroidales bacterium
ATGAGTCCAACCATGAAAAAACCACCGGTCATTTCAATCAAACCCCAGCCCATGGTTTGCACCGCATATAAAATAAGGCCAAAAAGCACCAGTGCTACTGTAGCAATCCAAAAATGACGTTTTGTGAAGGGGGTATCAACCAATTTAGCATCTTCATCAAGTTTAAATTCGTCATCGGGCATAATTGATTTTTCAGGATTTTTTTTCACCTTTTTACCATACCACATTAAAAAAACAAATCCTATGGTAAAACAAATGATAAACATGATAATTCTGAGCAGAATCCCACTACCGATGGGAACTTCTGCAATTTGTTGCGCAATTTGCACAGTGAATGGGTTTGTAATGGCCGTTGACCAGCCAATTCCTTCAGGGATTAACAGTATGGACACACCAAACATACGATCGTATCCCATCTCTTTTGAAAGCATCAATAATATAGGAATCAGCGGGATAAATTCGGCACCCATCCCTAAAAAAGTGCCTGCCAGTGCGAATGCGGCAAACAGAACAAAGGTTAAAAGCATGGGCGTGTTTCTGAATTTCTTTAACAGGGCGTTCACAAAAACATTAATAGTACCCGTATGTTGGATGAGGTTAAAAACTGCGCCGATAATAAAAACAAAAAATATCAGCGATGCAGCCTGGTTCATCCCTTTGGGTATGGAAGAAAAAAGACCGAGCAGGCTGGTGGGGCTCGCCGCACCTTCCACTTCTTCCCCGAGAATGAGACCTTTGACAGAGAAATGTTTGGGGATTTCTTTATAGGTTCCGGGAATGACAACCGTTCGCTGAACATTGTTTATGGTTTCTGTTTTCCGTTCGAAAGTTCCTGATGGAACAATGTAAGTTAAAACGCCGCAGAATAGAATGATAATTGACAGGAAAATAAAGACGTGGGGTATGCTGATCTTAGCAAGTACTTTCTTCATAAAATGTGTGTGTTTGTAAGCCGCTAAAAGTAGTTTAATGAGCTGATTTATTGAGATTTGAATTTGTTAAGGTTTTGTTAAAGATTTGAAGTTTATTGGTTTTAAATAATACTCAGAATCATTAAAAACAATTGAATAAATTCCGTGTCATATTATCATTCCTTAAATTGTCTGAAACCGGTATAATAATTGTGCATTTTTATTCAACTTTAAAACCAAATTCAAATGAAATCCCTTACATTCATTCTCTTCCTGCTATTTATGGTATTTATTTCCTGCGAGAAAGGACCTGTCGGATACAAATACAACGAGGGAGACCTGCCCACCAAGCCTGTCAACCTTGTCGATTTTAACAGCGAATACGATGATTATAACTCCACTGCACCAACAATGGGAAAATTGATCCCTTTTTGCTTTTCAACCAACCGAAGAACTTCTGGCGGAAACTTTGATGTGATCTATAAACCTATGGATGTAAGTTTTGATAAAACAACAGGCGTTTTAACAGTTTCGTCTGATTATGGGGGCTGGGGTATTTATGCTGAGGAATATGGTGTTTTGAACAGGGGACTTTTTAAAGTCAACACAGCAGCCAATGAATTTGGCCCCAATGTGCTCTTTGACCGCAATAGTGTTCTTTCTGATGCTGAGTTTGTTATATTATACGCATCCGATGTTGATGGTGATTTTCAAATCAGGTATACTTTTAACGCGAGTGATTCTGCCAATTCTTTTTCGGAGAGCAAACCTGTTCAATATCTGAACTCTAACTTTGATGACCTCTATCCCTCATTTAATGATGATTTTACCCGCATTTATTTTTGTTCCAACCGTGAAAACGATCAATTCGATATTTACAGCGTTGATATAGATGCAAGTGCAAAAGAAATTGTCGATGTGTTGGCAGACACCACCATGCACACGGTAACTAAAAACACAACGCTTTCAAGCGATTACAGCGACAAATGCCCTTATTTTTTTGAAAATACGCTGGTGTTCACATCCAACAGGCCGGGAGGATTTGGCGGTTACGATCTGTATTTCTCAACATTTGAAAATGACACATGGAGTACACCGCAAAATTTCGGTGCCACCATTAATACCGAACATGACGAGTATCGCCCTATCCTGTTTGATGAAGGCGTTGATTATAAAAAACATATGATGGTTTTTTCCTCCGATAGGGAAGGCGGTTTGGGTGGTTTTGATTTATATTTTGTGGGAGTGGATAAAGACAATGAATAAAATAAAAATTCCCGCCTTTTTTATGTTTCGCCTATGCTCCTTTACCATTTTTTAACAGAACCGCTTCAGTATCAACAATAATTTATTTGTATATTCGCCGCCCGATACAGCATTTAATCAAAACTTTATACAATGAATATGTTAAAAAAATCATTATTAATGATCGGACTGACCATTTTGTCGGCCGGAATTTTTGCCCAGTCAGTTGTTGACGCGGGAGTTAAATACAACGATGCCAACAATGCGTTCAATGAAAAAGATTATGCAGGAGCTATTGAAATGTATAGTGAAGCACTGGATATAGCAACGCAGGCAGGCCCCGAAGCTGAAGAGTTAAAAGGCAAAATTGAAGGCCAGTTAACAACATCATACTATAAACAAGGTGTCAGCATCTATAAAACTGATATCGACGGTGCTCTTGCAACACTGGATAGAGGATATGCTTTTGCCAATGAGCTAAATGATACCAAAATGGTTAAGAAGTTTGCTTCTACCATCGCCCAGCTACGCACTAAAAAAGGTGATAATCTGCTCGATGAAAAAAAGCTCGACGAAGCCTATGCTGAATATGAAATGGCGCTGAACATGCAGCCTAACTATCCAAAAACCTTATACGGTCAAGGCATGGTTTTTAAAGAAAAAGGAGACATGGACAAGATGACCGAGAAAATGGACCTGGTTATTAAATTTGGTAGTGACAATCCAAAGATGGAGAGTTTTGTTGGTGCTGCCAAAGCCACTGTTTCAAGAAATTATTTAACCCAGGCTGCTGAGGCGTTGAACGGAGAAAATTATAATAAAGCTTCTGAATATATTGAGATGTCGCTTGCATACGCGCCTTTTGATGAAGGTACCATGGATATTTTCAATCAGATTGCCGAGCAGGCTATTGAAATTCCTGAAGTAACCGAAACCATCCAAAAAGCAAAAGAAACACTGAACTAAAAGTTCATCTTAATTCAACATATAAGCGGCTTATGGCCGCTTTTTTTGTTTTTACAAGGTGTAAAGTCCCCTCCCCGGTGGGGATTTAGAGGTGGGTTATTGAACAAAAATGTCTTGAGAACAATTCACTATCAACCCCTGGTCTTCCGAAAAGGAAAATAGATAAGGGATGTTCCAGTATTCAAATAATTGAAATTCAGGATTCTTTCTACTTGTAAGTTTTCACCTGCAATTCCCCATTTACCACACGCATGCCGTTCATGGCTAATGCTTCCATTTCATCTTCGCCAGGATATACATGTACTGGCGCAATTCGATGGGTATAGGAGATTATCTGGTTGGCGAAATATTTATCGTGGGCAATGCCCCCGGTTATTAGGATGCCATCCACATCATATTTCAGCACGGCAGCCATGGCACCCACTTCTTTAGCTACCTGGTAGGCCATGGCGTCATAAATAAGTTTGGCATATGTATCTCCTGCTGCTGCACGACTTTCAACTTCCGAAGCACTATTGGTGTCTAGGTAGGCCACCAATCCACCTTTCCCAGTGATCATTTTCAGGATTTCTTTTTCTGTATATTTTCCCGCAAAACACAATCGTACCAAATCACCAACTGGCAAAGTTCCTGAGCGTTCGGGAGAAAAAGGGCCATCACCATCCAGTCCCTGGTTTACATCCACCACGCGCCCTTTTTCGTGCGCACCTACAGTGATACCTCCTCCTAAATGCACTACTACCAGGTTCAGTTCCTCATACTTTCGCATAATGGATTTGGCGTGCTGTCGTGCCACTGCTTTCTGGTTCAGGGCATGGAAAATAGACCTTCTCGGTAGTAACGGATGGCCTGAAATTCTTGCCAGGTCATTCAACTCATCCACCACCACAGGGTTGCTGACATAAGCATTTGCATGGGGAATGGTTTGGGCAATATCATATGCCAAAATTCCGCCAAGATTGCTCGCATGCTCACCAAATTCGCAGCTTTTGAGGTCTTCGATCATTTTTTCGTTAACCTCAAGCACACCAGACTCTACAGGTTTTAATAATCCACCACGTCCCATGATGATGTTCAACGAATTGACATCGATATCCGCATTGTGAAGTTGATCCAGTATCAAATCCTTCCTGAAATTGTACTGGTCGGTTACCTTTTTAAAAGGCGCCAACTCTTCAGTAGTATGTCTGATGGTTTGTATAAATACAGGGCTGCCATCCTGATAAACAGCTATCTTCGTAGAAGTAGAGCCGGGATTTATTGCGAGTACCTGTATGGTTTCCATCAATATTGGTTTATGCCTGTTTTCGACAGGCTAAAGTTCCGAAAGAAATTGCTGACTTGCAAACAAGCCGTCAATTATGAAATGGCTGCTGCCAATGCTATTGATAAATATTTACTACGTTCGGTATCACCTCTTGAAGTCAAAACGATTGGAACAGTAGCTCCCATAATAACCGCGGCGGCAGTTGCACCACCAAGGAAATTCAAGGATTTATACAGTATGTTAGCCCCATCAATATTGGGTGCAAGGATCAGGTCGACATCACCTGCCACATCACTGGTTATATGTTTAAGCTCTGACGCTCTCTTCGAGACAGC
>JAZBOW010000045.1:0-15892 GCA_036351335.1 Bacteroidales bacterium
GGCTCAGCGCCAAACTTACCTCCTGGCACAATTACATTTTGCTGGTTGATGGCATTGATGATTTCAGGCACTGTAAGCCCCATGTGTGCCAAACGGTCGGGTTTTATCCAGATACGCATGGAATAATCCGATGCACCTAACACATTGACCCTGCCAATTCCCTTGATCCTTGCCAGTTGGTCTTTGATATTGATCAATGCATAATTGCCGAGGAAATTCTGGTCATAACGACCATCGGATGTTAAACTTACCAGCATCAGGATATTAGGCAGCGACTTTTCGGTGGTGACGCCATATTTTTTAACAGATTCAGGTAGCTTAGCAGTTGCTGCTGAAACCCGGTTTTGCGTGAGTACCGTATTCATATCCGGATCAGTTCCCACATCAAATGATACATCAATCACCATTGTGCCATCGTTGGCATTGGTCGATTTCATGTAAATCATATTATCCACTCCATTTATCTGCTGCTCCAATGGCGTAGCCATCGATTCCTCCACATTCAGGGCGTTAGCGCCTGTGTATGTACCCCTCACTTGAACGATAGGAGGGGTCAGGTTGGGATATTGCTCAATGGCCAATCCAATCAATGAAACCGTTCCAACGATCACAATAACAATAGCGATGACAATAGCCACAATTGGCCGGTGAACGAAAAAATTTCCTTTACTTTCAGCCATCGTTTTATTGATTAAGGTTTGATTGACTCTCAAATTCAATGAGTTCGGGTTGCACAATAAGTCCTGACCTGACTTTTTGTAACGCATCGATCACCACATTTTCCCCTGCTTTCAGACCCTCATTTATAAGCCACATATCTCCAATAAGTTCTCCGGCAGTAACTTGCCTGCTTTCTACTTCGTTGGCATCGTCCACTACGTATACCGAATGTTGTCCCTGTAATTCCATAACACAACGCTGGGGCACTAAAAGACCGTCTTTTACCTCGCGAATTTTAACCACTACTTTGGCGTATTGACCCGGTTTTAGAAGTTTTTCAGGATTAGGAAATATGGTTTGTACCAATAGGGAACCAGTTTGCGGATCTACTTCGCGGTTAATGAAATTGATATAGCCATCAAATTTGAAAGTGGAGCCATCTGACAAGATTAGTTTGAGATTAGGTATGCGTTCATATGCTCTTTCAACGTTATTCTGACTCATATATTCCCTTGCAATGCGAATGTAATCAGCTTCTGCCAGATAAAACTCTACCCTTACAGTATCAATTGTAGAAATCGTGTTCAATATAACCGGATTTGGATCCTGCCCCACAAATTCACCCACCCGGGCATTGGTTTTTCCTATTACGCCATACAGAGGCGAATATATCCGGCAGTAGCCAAGGTTGATATTGCTAAACCTTAAATTCGATTGCTGTGCATCCACATAGGCCCGGGCGGCATCATAATTGGCTTGTGCCGCGTCTAAATCACTTTTGCTTACCGCGTTTATTTCTGCCAGCGGTTGTATCCGATCAAGGTCGCTTTTTGCTTTTGCCAATTCTGTCCTTGCTTCAGCCAATAAGCTTTCCTGGGTGGCTACCTTAGCCTGAAATGGTTCAGGATCGATGGTGTAAAGCAACTGGCCTTTTTCCACCCTCGAGCCTTCCGTAAAATGTATGCCGGTAAGAAATCCAGATACTCGTGCCCGGATAGGTATATCGGAATTTCCATACACCTGTCCGACATAAGTACTATAGATAGGTACATTTTTTTGGATTACTTCGACAACTGTTATTTCAGGAGGTGGAGCGCTTTGTTGTTTTTTCTCTCCACATGCATAAAAGATAATCGTTAATAATAAGAATCCAATGATCCTTATAGAATTTGAATTTAATCTATTCATAATGTCGGTGTTGTTTTGCAATGATTAGCCTGGAACAAAAATGCGAAAAAAAAGTACACGATGTTCTGTTAAGCCAGACGCAAGTTTTCAGAATTCACAGAAAATATCATCAGAAAATTAAAATTAGGATTCCTTTTTCTTCAAATCAATACTCTGATCTATCGACCTAATATGTAAATCCCTCTGAGGGAAAGGTATTTCTATACCCGCTGCCTTTAATTCATCAAATACTTGAAAGATTATTTCACTTTTTATCCTAATCCATTGATTGAATTCTTTGGTCCAGAAAAGCATCCTGAAATCTAATGAGCTATCCCCTAAATTATTGAAAAACACATTTGGTGCTGGATCTGTGATAATATCTTTATGATTATTAATCACTTTTAAAAGTACTTCTTTAACTTTGTGAGGGTCTGAATCATAGGAAACGCCAACCATTAACTCAATTCTCCTTCTTTCATCTGACAATGTCCAATTAATGACTTCGTTCGAAATGAGGTTTCCATTCGGTACAATTATTTCAGCGCCATCAAAAGTCCGCACATTGCTCGACCTGATTCCAATTGAGCGAACATTACCCATTAATGTTCCAACTTCAATAGTATCTCCAATTTGTATAGGGCGTTCAAATAATAAAATAAGTCCTGAAACAAGGTTGTTAAAAATATTTTGTAATCCAAACCCAATACCCACGCCAAATGCACCAAGTATTACCGTGAAACTGCTGGTAGGAATTCCTGCTGCTGACACTGCAATAAAAATACCAATTGTAACCAAAGTATACTTTACCATTAATGCTATGGTGTATGGAAGACCTTTTTTCAGGTTAACCCTTTTTAATACATCTTCTTCCAGGAATGACCTGATAAAATTGGCTATTACGATAGAGAGATAGATAACCAGAAAAAATAAAAATATATTGCCCCAGTTAAATGTCATTGAACCGATATTCCTTTCTCTCAAGAAGAATTCATCAAACCAGTTTAAAAAGATGGTTTGTAAATTAAATATCCCAAGTATCAAGTATATCATTATGATTATTGCAGCGCCATTGAAAAACTTTGTGATTTTTTGTTTCGATTTTGTTTTGTAGTGTTTAATAATGTTGAGTTCATCACCATATTTACTGTCAATTAATAAAACAACAAGACCATTTACAACCACTAATGAAAACGAAACAAGTATAAAAACCAAAATGATACCTAATAATGCTTCTACCATAGAAATTGAAAATGCCACTTTACCAATAATATTGGCAAATAGACTTGTAACAGAGATAATTAGGAGTGTATATCCAATTAATAAAATATATTTTGAAGTCACTTTATTTGCTAATCCATCTTTCCTGAACTGAATTACAAAATGAGTAAACGAAACAATTGCAAGTAATGATATCAACATCAGAGTTAGACGTGCGATAATATGAGTACCAGGCAAGTTAATAAAGGCTATGTGCAGAATTACCAGAAATCCAAATACATAAGCATAATTGTGATATTTTTTTGGTAAAATATTGATCAACACAATAACAATTGGAATGGTTACAAATAACCTTACAGTGTCGAGGAATAGTAAAGGTCTGTATGGATAAATTACCACTGTAGAAAATAACCAGATGATTAATGCCGCACTTATAGGGTTTGCCAACAGTAAGATTAATTGTTTTTTAAAAACGGCACCTACTTCTTTATCGGTATTAATTTTTAATTTATTTATTCTAATAAAACCAGTAATAAGCAAAATGAGAAAAATAAGGTGAAGGATTAATATACCTAAATGATTTCTCATATATTTCGTGAGGTAGACAAAATTACCTGAATAATAACTTAAATAAGAATCAGGTATATGCCATTTACTCTTATTTTTATAATTGAGTTGAAATAAGCCAGCCTGATCGGTGATAAAAATATCCTCTTGTTTAGTATTTAATACTATCTTTATTTTATTAATCATTGACTCTATCTCAACTTCCAGACGTGCTATTACATCAAGTAAGGATAGGATGTTGATGCTTTTTTGATCGAGAACATTTCTTGTTGTATCAATCATTTGTGTAATTTCTCTGAACCTTTTATGAACCGTTTCCCCTAATTTGTTCTCTTGCATCAATTCGTTTGTCTTCTTCCAGAGTGCCAATTCTTCTTCCAGGTATTTGATGCTTTCATCTAATTCGCCGAAAACAGATGATAATTCTGTTTGTTGATGTGTGACCGCTTGCAAGTTTTGTTGCCAGTAAGCTAATTTTCCTTTAAGGTTTCTCGAACTCAAGGTATTCATCTTGACAAGAGTTTCACGATCTAACAATGAATCCATGAAATGAATTAATTGTTTGTTTTCTGTTTTCAGTCTGTCCATCTCATCTTCATCAACTGCCTGCCTTATCAAATTCTTGGTTTTAAGGGTTAACTCAGCTGATTTTCGAGCGACTTCAGAAATATCTATTGAATTTTCACTCGAAATAGAATCAGTTAATAGTGTTACATCTTGAGCTGGACTCTTAATAGTGACAATAAGGATAAAAAGAAATGAAAAAAAGATACTAAATATTATAAAGCGTAGTGAAATGATCATTTGTATTGTGATTTAAAAAGTTGATTTCCAATCAATGTTTTCAAAGATAACAAATGATTGAAATTTCTATTCAGAAATTTTTGTTTAGAATGTTTCTGTCCCCAACAAATAAAAACTTTTTTTATTCTGATAGCAAAATCGAGATTTAAACTTAGTCATGTATTTTTATTGATCATAAAGCGCAATCTAAAACTACTTGCTGGTTTTATTTATAAGAAAAGATTCGTAAAAGTAGCGTAATTGAAATAGATATAAATACCTGATGCGCATCATTCAAAGTAAAGTTATGAAATATAAGGTTGGTCTGCTTTACTTTAAGCTCCTTTTTATGATATAGTTTTTAAGTTTTGCTGGTAAATTTGAAAAAATTGTAACCAGAGGATTATGGTTGATGCTATAAATTTGTTTTGGATTTCTTTTTATGCCAGCTTTTAGCACCAATTGTGCAACTTTGTGTGGGTTAGATATATGATCAATATAATTGGGAACCGTTTCAATAAATTGATCAAACTCTTTTTTCAACAGGGTTTCCTGTTCTGATTGCTTAAATTTAAGGGTATCCTCTAATATTTGTGTTTGGATGGCTCCCGGACGAATCAGGACACTTTTAACCCCCAATAGAGAAAGTTCAATTTTAATAGCTTTGTATAAAGATTCAAGTGCCTGCTTTGAAACAGCATAAGGTTGAAAAGGAGCAGGAACTTTGTAACTTTCGCTGCTGATCACTATGAGCCTGCCATTGGATTCGTGTAGAAGTGGTAAGAAATATTTTGTAAGGTTGGCCAGTCCCAGAAAATTCACATCCATAATACTTTTTAGCTTATTGGCACCTGCTTCTGAAACAGCATAAAAGTCAAAGATGCTGGCATTACTGATAAGTAAATCCAATTGGCCGTATTGTTCCTTTATGCATGAAGCGCAACGTGCCACTTCAATTTCTGAAGTAATATCGAGTTTTATATTGATATAACCTACTTTACCAGAGATACCATGTGTCGATTCAGTTTTAATATCAGTTGCAATTACTTCAAAATTATTCTTACAATAAGCCAATGCAATTGCCCCTCCTAAACCACCGTTTGCACCCGTTATGAGAACAACTTTTTTATTCATAGTGTTTATGTTTAGATCAATATAAATTGATTGATTGTCAAATATACACGATTCAGCCTGATTGAAAAAATATGCATTAATATGCGGAAACCATAATAGCCGACTGGATAAATTGACTATTTTTATCGGACAATTATTGACAATTGGAAACAATCCGTAAAGCAGATACTTCTCAAAAAAAAAGAGCACGAAACCTCGTCCTTCATCTGCATCCCGTTAAACTTCGAAAGGAAGCCATCAAGTTCCAGTTGACCTTCGGATTGGGAGGCATGTCTGCACTCCTCTTTTTATTACTGGTGTTCACTGGCATCTTGCTCAGATTCACCTATGTGGCCAGTCCAAATGAAGCATATGATTCTATACTTGCGATTGAAAATGATATTTTCTTTGGCCAGTTTGTCAGAAATATCCATCACTGGAGTGGTATTTTCCTTGTGGTCATCACTTTTCTGCACCTCGTCAGGACTTTTTATACCGGTGCATTTTATTATATGCGGCGCTGGAATTGGGTGATTGGGGTTTGCCTGATGATATTGGTGATTTTTTCAAATTTTACTGGTTACCTTTTGCCTTGGGATCAGTTAGCATACTGGGCAATAACTGTAAGCACAAGCATGCTGCAATATGTACCCGTAGCCGGAAACTGGTTGGTTGAATTCGTAAGAGGAGGCGTTGATGTAAATGCATCAACTTTGCTCATTTTCTATAATTTTCATACTGCCATTTTACCTTTAACAATTGTAATCCTGATGGTCTTTCACTTTTGGCGGGTCAGGAAAGCAGGTGGCGTGGTTGTATCAGAAAATAGCAGCAGGGAAATGGTTTCTTCTGACCCTGACCTGGTTTTGAAAGAATTAGTCACTGGCCTGATTTTATTGGCATTCATCTTTATGATCAGTGTTTTTTTTAACGCGCCTTTGCTTGAAAGGGCAGATCCGGCATTTAGTCCGAATCCGGCAAAAGCGCCATGGTATTTTATGGGCATACAGGAGTTACTGATGCATTTTCACCCGTTCTTTTCTGCTATTTTAATACCAGCCTTATTAGTAGTTGGAATGATCTGGTTGCCATTTCTGCACTTTAATAAACGATATGAAGGTGTGTGGTTTTTGAATGATAAAGGAAAAAAACTTGCTATGCTGGCTACTTTCATATCAATCAGTTCGGTAACAACTGCTATAGTGATTAGTGAGTTTGTAGTCGACTTCGAAGGGTGGTTTCCCCGCTGGCCTTTGTTGATTAGCTCCGGGCTCATCCCCTTTATGCTGGTAGCCGGCCTTTTTGTAATCATGATGTATATGATTAAAAAATATTATAAAACTGATAAAAGTGAATTTATACTTTTTGCCGCTACCTTTATGATTGTCGCATACATTCTTTTCTCAATAACAGCTATTTTCTTCAGGGGACCGGGTATGCAACTCATGTGGCCCTGGAACATTTGATAATGAACAAAAAGTGAAAGAACAAAAAGAACATATCAACAGAAGGTCATTTTTAAAACGTGCCTGGGCATGGATTGGCACTATTGCTGCACTTGAATTTGCGGCCATCACTTTCAATATGTTTTCACCGGGAAAAAAAAGAACGGTATCGAATCCGGCTTTTATTAAAACCGCCGGACTGGTTGATGAGATAGTCCCCGGAACGGTATTGCCTTTTAAGAACGGACAGTTTTATTTAGTAAGATATGCGGATGGTGGTTTCCTGGCGCTATCATTAATTTGCACCCACTTAGGTTGTTCTATTAATTGGAATAGTGAAAAAGATCAATTCATGTGCCCGTGCCATGCTTCAGCATTCGATAATAAGGGCAATGTCATCAGTCCGCCGGCTCCACGGGCACTCGATACGTATAAAGTGATTATTCAGGATGGTGAAGTGAAGGTAGATACAAGCAGAAAAATCAGGAGAAAGAAATTTGAAAAGTCAGATTTGGTATATGCATAAAGAAGGAAGACTTTGAAGAAGAATTGGAAAATAGCGGGTTTTATAGCAACCGTGGTTTTGGTGTTGTCCATTCCGTTGTATGTACTCAAAAATATTACGACAGAGCGCAATGAAGTAGAAACGGTTGCCGCAACTTTCACAGGGAGTAAAAGTTGCATCGAATGCCACAAGTTGGCCTATGATCTATGGTTGCAATCTGATCACTATTTCGCGATGGATACTGCCTCGTCCGTATCCGTGCTTGGGGACTTCAATGATGCAGAATTGGTATTGAATGGCCAGGTTCATAAATTCTATAAACGGGATGATAAATTTTTAGTATTCACGGATGGTCCTGAAGGTACAATGGAAGAATTTGAAGTGCAGTATACATTTGGCGCCTGGCCTTTGCAGCAATATCTTGTGCCATTAGGTAATGGTAAACTTCAAACCCTTGCCTTAACATGGGATACGATTACTAAAAAATGGTATCATATGGCTGATGCGGTATATCCTGATGAAGCTGTGGATCATAACAATTGGCTGCACTGGACCAAGCAGGCACAGAACTGGAATGGCATGTGCGCCGATTGCCATTCAACAAACCTGAAAAAAGGTTTTGATCCTGAATCAAAATCCTACAATACCACCTGGTCGGAAATTAATGTGGGATGCGAAGCCTGCCATGGGCCATCATCGGAACATTTAAAATGGGCAAACCTACCTGTACTGGCCAGGCCGATGAATACCAATTACGGCCTTGTAGTACAAACAAGTAACATCCAAAATACCCGTTATGTCGAACTTTGTGCCCGTTGCCATACCCGTAGGGCTGTGTTTGGTGATTATAATTTTGAATGGCATGACCTGCTTGATCAGATGTTACCTGAATTACCCAGGGAACCACTTTATTTTGCCGATGGACAAATACTTGAAGAGGATTATGTGTTCGGGTCGTTTACCCAAAGTAAAATGTATATGAATGATGTGATGTGCAACGATTGCCACAATGTGCACAGCGGTAAATTGATATTGGATGGTAATGCCCTCTGCCTGCAATGTCACAGGGCAGATGAATATGATACGTACAACCATCATTTTCATAAACAGGTAGGAGAGAAGGGCAGTCCTGTAATTTCAGCCTTTGGCGACACTTATCTGGTGGGCGATGGCGCTTCATGCATCAATTGCCACATGCCAGGCAGGTATTATATGGGTGTCGATTACCGACGTGATCATAGTTTCCGGATCCCCCGGCCCGATCTTTCTGATGAACTCGGAACACCAAATGCCTGTACTTATTGCCATTCGAATCAGTCCAATCAATGGGCTGCAAATAAAATGACCGAATGGTATGGCAATTCCACAAGACAGCATTTCGGAAGTTACCTTGCCGGTGTGCTGTACGATCAGGAAAATGTGGATGAAAAACTGGAAACCATCATCAATGACGAATTATTTCCTCCCATTACAAGGGCTGTGGCTATCAGCGAGTTTGGAGAACGGTATCCAATTGAGAGTAAAAGGATACTTGTCGAAAAAATGCATGATCTTGAATCAATGGTCAGATATGCGGTCATTAGAAATTTCCCAATTACGGAGGAAGAAGATGTCAAATTACTCGTACCTCTCTTAAATGACCCTGTGAGGGCGGTTCGATTTGAAGCAGCTGTTGCTTTGTCACAAATTCAGAATGATCAAATGACAGAAAATGACAGGAAGTTATTGCAAAAGATATTGGATGAATATGAAAAGTCATTGATGTACTCGGCCGACTTTACTGCCAGCAGACTTAATCTGGGCAATTTATATAGCAATAGGGGAGAACAGGATAAAGCCATTTCACAGTTTGAAGAAGCGATTAGGATAGATGATCGTTTTTATCCGGCAAAAGTGAACCTGGCCATGATTTATAATCAGAAAGGAGAGAATGACAAAGCGGAAAAGCTTTTCAAAGAGGTCATTAGAAGTGAGCCTGAACAATACATGATTCAATATTCACTTGGCCTATTGCTTGCTGAAATGGGAAAATATGAAGAAGCTGTCAGTTACCTTGAAATAGCAGCAAATCATATACCTGAAAATCCCCGCATCGTATACAACCTGGCTCAACTTCAGGTTTTTTTGAAACAGTATAAGAAAGCGGAATCAAACTATAAAAAATTACTTGATTTATCTCCTGAAACACCTGAATACCTGATGGCCATCATTGAGTTGTATGTGAACCAGGGGGATTTCAAAAATGCCAAACCCTATGTAATAAAAGTTAATGAACTATTTCCTGATGACGCACAATCAAAACAGTTGTTGGAATTTGTGAATAGTAAACTGGAATGATTATAAAATATTCGTTTCCTCTGATGATTATCCTTTTTCAGCCATAAAAAGATGGCTATTGAGGGTGAATTTTATACTTTCGCAGAAAATTTGTTAACCCGAATAATCCATGTCAAGAAACCTTTATATCGCAGCCTCTGAAGCCGAAGCCGGAAAATCGTTAATAGCGCTGGGAATGATGGATTATTTATCGAGGCGCATTACAAAAATCGGTTTTTTCAGGCCTATCGTAAAATCAGGTGAAGTCATGGATAACCACGTCCGGCTGATCCATGAAAGGTTCAAACTTGATATGGCTTATAAAGATATGTATGGCCTTACAAGCGAAGATCTGAACAAGCTTATCCGTACTGGTGATAACGATAGCATTCAGACTGCCATTCTGAATAAGTACAAAAAGCTGGAAAGCAAGTGCGATTTTGTGCTGATCGAAGGAAGTGATTTTAAGTCACATATCAGTAGTTTCGAGTTCGATTTCAATATCCGGGTGGCCAACAATGTGGGAAGTCCTATCATTGCCGTAATAAGCGGGCAGAGAAAAAATGTAGCTGAAGTTGTGGACTCGGTACAAGTGATGAAAGAAATGCTTGCACAGCAAAATGCCAGTCAGATTGGAACGATCGTGAACAGGGCGAACCAAAGAGATGTGGCATCAATAAAATCATTACTGAATAAAAACACGACCGACAATGACCTGAACTTTGTGATACCTGAACTGGACATGCTTCAAAAAGTATCGATCAGGCAAATAAGCGAAGCTTTAAATGCCAAAGTAATTTATGGCGATAGTGAGCATATGAATTTCGTAGTGAACGATGTAAAAATTGCCGCTATGGGTCTGGAAAATATACTCAAGTATGTAAGCGAAGGAACCCTGGTGATCACACCTTCCGACCGACTGGATATCCTTTCAGCTTTGGCGCTGACTTTGATTTCAGGCAACTATCCAAAGATATCAGGATTGCTACTATCAGGCGATTTTGACCCCAATGATGAGTTTATGCGATTGATTAAAGGTCTGCAAAAACTCCCGATTAACATTCTAAAGGTCGATACGGATACCTACACCACAGCCATGAACATTGACCATATTGAAGCCAAATTATTACCTGAAAATGAACAGCGGATTTCGGTTGCGCTTGGACATTTTGAAGAATATGTGGATGGCAAACTATTAGCTGATAAAGTGAGTATTGAAAAGTCGGAAGCTGTTACACCGCTTATGTTTGAATACGAACTATTTGAACGTGCCCGCGCGGTCCGTAAGCATATCGTACTGCCGGAAGGAACTGACGACCGCATATTAAAGGCTACAGATATATTGCTTCGCAGAAATGTGGTAGATATTACACTGCTCGGAAACGAAGAAGAGATATTAAAAAAGGCTTCTACATTAAGACTCAATATTAAGGCTGCAAACATCATTGATCCCTATGATAATGATCTGGCACGTGAATATGCATCAGAGTATTACCGTTTGAGAAAACATAAAGGCATTACCAAACAAACGGCTTTCGACCTGATGCATGATGTGAGCTACCTGGGCACCATGATGGTGTATAAAGGCCATGCAGACGGGATGGTTTCCGGAGCGGCACATACCACACAGCATACCATACGTCCGGCTTTTGAGTTTATAAAGACCAAACCAGGCGTATCCATTGTTTCAAGTTCATTCCTCATGTGTATGAAAGACCGGGTGCTGGTCTATGCGGATTGTGCAGTGAATCCGAACCCCAATGCAGAAGAACTCGCCGATATTGCTATCAGTTCTGCCGAAACGGCTGTTAAATTTGGAATTGAGCCACGAATCGCCATGCTTTCTTATTCTACAGGCGAGTCAGGTAAAGGTACCGATGTAGTAAAAGTTCGTGAAGCTACAGAAATTGTTAAAAAACGCAGGCCTGATCTAAAAACGGCTGGTCCTATCCAGTATGATGCGGCTATCGATCTGACAGTTGCGCAACAGAAAATGCCCGGCAGTGATGTAGCCGGAAAAGCCACCATTTATATTTTCCCCGACTTGAATACAGGAAACAATACTTATAAAGCGGTACAGCGAGCTGCAAATGTAGTGGCCATAGGTCCGGTGCTTCAGGGACTTAAAAAGCCGGTGAATGACCTGAGCAGGGGTTGCCTGGTAAAAGATATCGTTAATACGGTTGTGATTACTGCCATCCAGGCACAAGGGGATTAAGTTTCTTGTCATGCTGAACGATAGTGAAGCATCTCCTGTGAAATTATGAAGATGCTTTATCTTCAAACAATAAAGAGGTATAAAAAAACTTATTTCACAATTGCATGTAACATTATAAATACAATGCCGTAAGAGAAGTTACAATTATGACACATACCGTAAGCAGGTAGAAAAAAAACAGACAAGCAAGTACACTAATTATGATCACCCTAACAGGTGAAACAAAGCAAGCGCAGATATTCTATTTGCGCTTTCTTTTTTTTGGTTAAGCCTTTTTTTAGTAAGTTTAGCATCCACTTTCAAAAGAATCGCAATGAATAAATTTTCTGGTTTGGTTTTCTTTGCCAAAATATTCCTTTTCAAGGTTTATATGCTTTTAGTTATTAAAATAATGATCAGATAATCCCGATTGGCAAGTCGCTAATGACTAACATAAATTAAATATATACTTTATAAATTTCAGAACTTCAGTTATCGAAAAACTACGGTTTACAAGACAACAGGAATATACCAACCAGGATTAGTTTTGCTGACTTCTCGATTCTTATGCCGATATTTGCCCAAAATGGTTTCATGAAACCATTTTTTGAGCTAACTTTAAACCGAAATTATTGGTTGGATTACACTTAAATAATAGCCTTATCAATTGTCCATCTGTGTTTGAAGATTCAAATTTACAATCGGCGGGCAGGTCGTTAGTCTGTCGGCCTGTTTGTAATCTTATGTTATGCACAAAGCTGTTGGTATATTGAATAAATTTAATAAGAATGAAAAAAGCAGTAACTTATATTTTATTTTTTGTATTGTTTACAGTCAACCTGGCTTATACGCTGGAAGCCCAGAATTCTCTGAATAATACTTTCATTAAGGAAAAGGATCCTGTTCCCTTGAAGCCCCTTTTTGAAATGTTTACCAGTTCTACCTGTAGCCCTTGTGTTGAAGCAAATGAGATGCTTAATGAAGTTTTTGAAAACAACCCCAATGAATATTCTTCCATCAGCTACCAGATGAACTGGCCCGGAGCTGGCGATCCATATTATACCGAGGAAGGTGGTGCTCGTAGAATCTATTACGGGATTAACTCTGTTCCCAATCTATTTATCAATGCGGATAATATTGTGCCGGCTACCAGTATAACACAGGAAATATTTGACCAATATACTGGCTTAATGACTGATATGGAGATTGAGATTACCAACGCATTTATAAATGAAAATAATGTTGTTACCCTTGAGGCCAACCTGACCTCCTTGGCAAATTATGAAGCAGGACTAACAGCCCATATGGTAGTGGTTGAAAAAAAGACTTATAATAATGTTGGGACCAATGGTGAAACGGAATTCCATGATGTAATGATGAAAATGCTACCCGACACTTCAGGTACTGAGTTGGAGGCGCTTAGTATTGGTACTCAGGTTTTATTGAGTGAAACATATGATATGGATGATACGAATATGGAAACTCCAAACGACCTGGCAGTTGTTGTGTTTGTGCAGGATGATATTGACAAAAGTGTTATTCAATCAGCTATGGCAGATATAAATGGATCATTTGAGGTATATAATTTAACCTGTTTCATTAAGGATGCGAATAATGATCCAATTGAAGGGGTGCAGGTATTTTTGGAAAATTACGGGGTAATTGTATCAGATGAGAATGGACAGGTTAATTACGAACAAATCTTAACGGGTACTTATAATTATTCCGTTAACTATGCAGGCTTAGTTCCTTCCTTAGGTACCATCAGTGTTATAGACGAAGATATCACCCTAGAAATCATAATGGAACATTATACATCTCTTCAGGAAACATTCAACGCCGGTATTCCATTAAGCTGGACCAAATATGTAGCTGCAGGAAATTTTTTATTTCCTGCTTCAGGAAAAGTAAAATTTTTCAGGTTTACTGAAAATGAAGATCATGTTATACTCATTTCGCCTGCAATTGAAATAAATTCTTCAGATATACTAACATTTGAGTATGGTGATATTTCGAACAGTCCTGTATTATCATTCGGTATTGTATCAGATCCTTATGACCCAGCAACCTATAATGAACTGGAATCTATTAACCCAGGTGATGAATGGCAGACCTATGAATTGGCACTAAATTCCATAACTGCTTCGGATACCGTATTATATTTTGCGTGGACAATTTATTGTACCATTGAATCATCATATCATTTGGATAATGTTTTTATTCATAAAGAAGGCGAAGCATGCATGCCCATTTATTATTATGGGTGTAGTAACGACGAAAGTGGTTTTACTGACTTTGCCATCGAACAAATTGAAAATTACAATTCAAACTGTGAAGATTTAAACGGAATCGGCTATAGTCAATACCTTGGGCTTGGTCCTGCTTCTCTATTGCCAGATGAAACATACACCATTAGCATGAGCACTGGATCGGATAACGTTTACGCTTCTGTTTGGATTGACCTTAATGGTGATTATAGTTTTACTGACGAAGAAATGCTGGTTGATAATTTCCTAATGGAAAATCAGGCAACTTTATATGAAATAGAACTTACAATTCCGTCAAATGCGGCAAATGGACTTTATTTAATGCGGGCCAGGACAAACGGCGATGGACTTTGTAATGATCCCTGTGAGGAATATTATTATGGAGAAGCAGAAGATTATTTGATTTTGGTTGATGCAGAACAGTTGTTTCCTCCAACAAATCTGGTGTTTGAATTAATTGACGAAGATGTTGTTTTGCATTGGGATGCACCAGTGGTAGGTGATTTAGTTGGATTCAATATTTATTATTCACATGATTCAGCTGCCTTTGAGGTAATTGCAAATACCATAGAAACTACTTTCATACACGAATCTCCTGGAAACGGACTGCACCAGTATTATGTTACAGCCGTTTACATAACAGGAGAATCAGAACCATCAAAAATTGTTTCGGTTCTGATTACCAATACGCAAGCTCAATCCGATATTGACCTGAAAATCTATCCCAACCCGGCCGGGGATATTATAACCATTGAGTGTGTGCCAGAAATCGGTAGCCAGCTAAAATTTACTGTTTTCAATGTACAGGGGTGCATTGTTATGCAGGAAAAAATTACCAGTGGTAAATCAATATTTAACGTAGGCAGCCTAAAGCAGGGTGTCTATTATGCCCGAATAAGCAATGCCAATAGCAGAATAACAATAAAACTGTTGATTAAGTAAAGCCATTTGTTTTTATTTATGAAAGAACCCGTCTGTAATATTGGCTATCCATGAATCGTAAAAAAAACGCCACTTTAGCTTTTAACCAACAGAAAATGCTTGATTATGTACTGCGATTAAATTTGATTGAGAATTGGTCATTAGAACGAATATCAATAGGAAAGATTGCATGCAAAATCTTTATGAATTATAAGTCCACATGCCCTTTAGTATATCAATACCGTGCCTATTATTAAGAAAATTATTATTAACAAATTTGTAGAATTTACACAAGATTATTTTGCGTCTAGCACTTCTTTAATGTAATTACTTTCCGATACAGAACTTGGAAAAAATCGACCCCAGTACTTCATCAGTTGTGATCTCGCCGGTGATGGTTCCCAGGTGGTGCAGTGCCTGCCGGATGTCAATGGCCACCAGGTCGGTAGGGATGTTGTCGGATAAGGCTTTTTCTACCAGGATCAATGAATCCAATGCATTTATAAGCGCATCGTAATGTCTTGAATTGCTAACGATTATATCGCTGGAAATAGATTGCTCTTTAACTTTATTCACCAGGGTTTCAGCGAGCAAGTGTATATTCTCTTTGCGTTTGGCTGACACAAAAACAGTCTCCAGTTCCAGCATTTCTTTCAGGTGTGCAGGTATCTCATTCAACTGGTCAATTTTATTGGCAACCAAAATAAAATGCTTGTCTTCGTCTTCTATA
>JAZBOW010000046.1:0-2116 GCA_036351335.1 Bacteroidales bacterium
AACTGAGCTAAAGTCCCATTAAAACATCCGTTTACCCAGATGCGCTGCAAAAATATAAAAATACATTCTATCTGAAATACCTCTGGCTACAAATAATTAAATTTGCGGCTGCTTATAAACCAATTTAATTCGTACCATGAAAAAAATCACTTTACTCTTCGTTATTTTCACACTCATTTTCAGCCCGTTGCTTCGTGCACAAAACGAATTAAAAGACATAAGCCTCGAAGACATTTGGGTCACCTACAAATTTTTTCCAAAATCAATAAGGGGCATAAACTCCCTGCAAAATGGAAAGCAATACACCATGATCAAAAATGGGAACCTCGTGGTGTATGATTACAAAACGGGAGATTCAATTACCACCATGATACAATCAGGCGAACTTTCGGTTGATGGTGAGGACAAACCCATCCGCCTTAGTTCTTTTTCAATGAATAAAGAAGAAGACAAATTCCTGATTCCCACGGAAACCGAATCAATCTATCGCCACTCTTCGAAATCAGTAAATTATGTTTGGGATGCGAAAAATAAAATGCTGGAAGCACTCTCGTCCGGCAAGCAGCAACTGGCCGAGTACTCACCTGATGGCCAGAAAGTGGCATTTGTAAGGGAGAACAACCTGTTCATTAAAGATCTGGCGACCAAAGAGGAAATCAAGGTAACCGATGACGGTGAATTCAACCACATCATCAATGGCACCTGCGATTGGGTGTATGAAGAAGAATTCGGATTTACAAAAGCCTTTTACTGGTCGCCTGACGGAAAAAAAATTGCCTTTTACAAGTTTGATGAAAGCCGGGTAAAAGAATATACGCTCACTTATTATGGTGAATTATATCCCGATTTATACATCTACAAATATCCAAAAGCAGGAGAAGATAACTCCTTCGTTAACATATATGTATATCATGTCGATAAGAAAGAGACCGTAAAGATGGATATTGGTGAGGAATCCGACCAATATATCCCGAGGATCAAGTGGACTAATGATCCTAATATGCTGGCCATCCAGCGATTGAATCGTCTTCAGAACCACCTGGATATTCTACTCGCCAACGCATTTACAGGCGAGAGCCGTATCTTGTATTCAGAAGATAATCCTTATTATATCGACATCACCAACAACCTGACCTTTGTAGGCGAAAACGATTGGTTTATAATGACTTCTGAAAAAGACGGGTACAACCACATTTATTTGTACAATATTGAAGGAGGATTGGTCAAGCAACTCACATCCGGTAACTGGGATGTGACCGAAGTGTATGGTTATGATCCAAAGAACAAAAGAATTTATTTTCAATCCGCCGAAGAAAGCCCATTGAACAGGGATATTTACTATGTCGACCTGAAAGGGAAAAGAACCAAGATTTCAAACAGATCAGGGACAAACGGTGCAGCTTTCAGTGATAATTTTGAATATTACATCAACACCTTCAGCGATGTGCACACACCACCCTACATAACCGTAAACAATGCGAAAGGCGAGGAAATCAGGGTACTTGAAGACAATGAGGCAGTAAAAGAGAAAATGAATGCATACAATTTGGGTAAATTTTCATTCTTTACAATTTCATCTCCTGAGTTTACATTACCTGGTGGCGAACAGGTGGATCTGAATGCCTGGCAAATACTACCTCCTGATTTTGATCCTGCTCAAAAATATCCCGTTTTGCTTACAATTTATGGAGGCCCCGGCTCACAGGAAGTATTGAATACATGGGGATATTTTAATTATTTCTGGTATCAGATGCTTGCCCAAAAAGGCTTTATAGTCGTCTCTGTTGACAATAGAGGCACGGGCGCCCGGGGTGAAGAATTTAAAAAAATGACATACCTGGAATTGGGCAAATATGAAACCCTCGACTATATTGAAACCGCTAAATACCTAGGGTCATTGGACTACATCGATCAAGATAGGATTGGTATTTTCGGATGGAGCTATGGTGGTTTTATGGCGGCCAATGCCATTACCCAGGGTGCTGATTATTTTAACACGGCCGTTTCCGTTGCACCAGTAACTAACTGGCGGTATTACGACAATATTTACACCGAAAGGTTTATGCGCAAACCACAGGACAATCCTTCGGGTTATGACGACAACTCCCCTATCAAC
>JAZBOW010000047.1:0-2501 GCA_036351335.1 Bacteroidales bacterium
CCGCATTGGCAAACGGCTATCAAACTCTGAGCTGAGGTTATAAGGGAAAAACATTTCCTGTGTATTTACATTGATGTCGGGCTGGAACAGTTTGTTGAACAATACGAGTCCGTCAACCCCTTTTTTATCCATCTCACTAAAGGTGTACAATGGGTTTGTATAAAATGGGCTCAGCTTCACGCTCACCGGAATTTTTACATGCTTTTTAACACCTTCAATAATATCGAGTTCTTCATTCAGAATGGAGCGACCATCCATGTCAAAATCCTTTGGATTATTATACAGATTCAGCTCAAGAGCATCCGCGCCGGCATCTTCAAGCTTTTTTGCATATTCATTCCACGTATCAAACTGCACAGCATTCAAACTGGCAATAAGTGGAATGCTTAGCACTTTTCTGGCATCTTTAAAATGCATTAAAAATTCCGCAGGTCCCGCCTCATAAATATCACTCGGAAAAAGGGAAGTCATTTCCCCATATCGCTCATCGTAGCCTGTCATTTGTTCATCAAGTTTATAATTCTCCAACTGAATTTGTTCTTCAAATAAAGATTTATAAACGATGGCAGCAGCGCCTGCTTCTTCCAGGTTTTTAAGCATCTCAATATTTGTGACCAGGTTACTGGCACCAACTATGATAGGATTTTTTAATTCTAAGCCAAGATATTTTGTTTTCAGATCCATATGATTATTTATTTGTGTTTGCAATCGTTTGAGGGGTAAAATTAGCACAAAAAAACCGTAAAAGAACGCTATCATAATCTAAATTCGTTTTAAATTATTCAACCCCCGATAATTGTCATGAAAATCGCTTAAAAAGACAGCTTAAATGAGTATTTTCGCAAAAAAATTTCAGAATTATAATCAAGCTTTTCTAAAAGTAAAAAAATATGAATAAAAAGAAAAGATTTATCACTTGCGACGGCAACTATGCTGCGGCTCATGTGGCCTATATGTTTAGTGAACTGGCCGCCATATATCCTATTACACCTTCATCAACTATGGCAGAGTATGTGGATGAATGGTCAGCTTATGGAAGGAAAAATATTTTTAACGAAACCGTCAGTGTTGCCGAAATGCAATCAGAAGGTGGCGCGGCCGGAGCGGTTCATGGTTCATTGCAGTCGGGTGTGCTTACAACCACTTTTACAGCGTCACAGGGCCTGCTGTTAATGATACCGAATATGTATAAAATTGCCGGTGAACTTTTGCCGGTCGTTTTCCATGTGAGTGCCCGGAGCCTTGCTGCGCAGGCGCTTTCCATTTTTGGTGATCATAGCGATGTGATGAGTGCCCGTCAAACCGGTTTTGCCATTTTGGCCACAGGCAGTGTGCAGGAAATTATGGACATTGCCCCGATTGCGCACTTTGTAAGTTTGAGAACAAGAATTCCTTTCCTCCATATGTTCGATGGATTCCGTACCTCCCACGAAATTCAGAAAGTGGAATATTTTGAGCATGAAGATTTAAATCATTTATTCCCATGGGATGATGTACAAAAGTTCAGAGATAATGCCCTAAATCCTGAACATCCTGTTACACGTGGTACAGCTCAAAATCCTGACATCTATTTTCAGGCGCGCGAAGCTTCCAACCGCTTTTACGATCCGATCCCTGACCTTGTGGAAGAGTATATGCAGGAAATTAAGAAACTCACCGGTCGCGAATACCATCCATTCACCTACCATGGTGCAGAAGATGCCGAGCATGTGGTGATCGCTATGGGTTCCTCCACGGAAACCATCCGTGAGACCATCGATCACCTCGTTAGCAAAGGTAAAAAAGTAGGGATGATCGCTGTTCATTTGTACCGCCCGTTCTCAGAAAAATATTTATTGCGAGTGATGCCAAAAACAGTGAAAAAAATTGCTGTTTTGGATCGCACGAAAGAACCGGGTGCCAATGGCGAACCACTTTATCTGGATATCAAAGAGATTTTCTATAATAAGAAAAATGCACCAGAAGTTTATGGTGGCAGGTACGGACTCAGTTCAAAAGATACAACGCCAGCTCAAATCATGTCAGTGTTTGACAACCTTAAATTGCCTGAACCTAAAAATGGTTTTACGGTAGGAATTGTGGATGATGTGACATACAAATCATTACCATTACTTCCGGAGGTGAGTATTACACCCAAAGGTACTTACGAAGCCAAATTTTATGGATTGGGTGCTGATGGAACCGTGGGCGCCAATAAAAACTCTATTAAGATTATCGGTGAGGCGACTGATAAGTATGCACAGGCTTATTTCGCATACGACTCCAAAAAATCAGGTGGTATAACTACTTCTCACCTGCGTTTTGGCGATCATCCGATTCGTTCCACTTACCTGGTAAATACACCTGACTTTGTGGCCTGCCATGTGCCTGCATATTTGAATAAATATGATATGCTGAAAGGTATGAAAAAAGGTGGCACATTCCTGTTAAACAGTATCTGGGACGAAGAAGAAACAAATAATCGTCTGCCTGATCATATGAAGAAATTCATGGCGGAGAAC
>JAZBOW010000048.1:0-43744 GCA_036351335.1 Bacteroidales bacterium
GGATTTAAATCTTCTGTAGTCACTTGTCGCACATCCTGAATGCTTCCTGAGACAAATAGTTTCTTTCCGGCCAGTTTGTGGTTAAAATCCATTTTAACATGCTCGTCATGTAATTCCACAATCCGGCCCCGGATCGGGTTTCCCTGGCTGTCCATCATACCAATTTCATTTTCGATAAACAGGAGGTCATCTCTGAGTTTTCCATCAACAACAAAGGCCGTTTTTGGCACATCAATAACCATTTCGCTTCTGTAATCACCAAAAGCTTCATCCGCTGTCAAGTTAAACTCGAACGAATCCCCTGGCTGGTGACCCAACAGATTACTTTCAAATCCCGGGATCATTTTATTTAAACCGAATATCATTGATTTTGGATACTGCGCATCAGCCGATTCAATGAGTTCGCCATTTTTATCGTCGATAGTGATTTTATATGCCATGACGGCGACTGTATTATTTTCTATTTTCATGCTAAATATTTTACAGATTGAATGGCAGCAAAATTATAAAATATTTCTTATTTAGATACATTTTAAACAATTTGCATATGCTGAGTTTTTATTATACTTTTGGCGCTAAATAATTTAGACAATGATTATTGGAGTTTTAAAAGAACCTGAATTTGAAAAACGGGTGAGTTTACTGCCCGAAGCCGTTAAAACACTTAAAAACCTGAAAGCTGATGTTGTAGTCGAAAAAAATGCCGGGGAATCCGCATTTGCTTCTGACAAGGAATATCAAGAAGCCGGAGCTGAGATACTTGATCGCGATCAAGTGATTTCAAAATCTGACCTGCTGCTTTCCATCAACAAGCCGGAAGCAACTACAATAAAAAAGCTGAAAAAAGATCAAATTTTAGTAAGTGTTTTTAATCCTTTATCGGAAAAAAAGAGTGTAGATGAATTGCTAAAAAGTGATCAGAGTTTTTTTAGCATGGACCTCATCCCAAGAACAACCCGCGGACAGGCTATGGATATTCTCTCGTCGATGGCCACCATTGCAGGATATAGGGCTGTTTTGGATGCGGCTTTGCGTCTGCCTAACTTTTTCCCGATGTTCATGACCGCGGCAGGCACCATTCGCCCTGCTAAAGTATTGATACTGGGAGCAGGAGTAGCAGGACTTCAGGCCATTGCCACAGCCCGGAAACTCGGTGCTGTTGTCGAAGTATTTGATGTACGTTCGGCAGTAAAAGAGCAGGTGCAAAGTCTCGGTGGAAAATTTGTTGAAGTAGAGGGTGCCACTGAAGATGCAGCCGCCGGCGGTTATGCTGTTGAACAAACGGAGGAATTCAAAGCCAAGCAAAAGCAACTCATCCATGATCACGCAGCCAAATCAAATGTCATCATTTGTACGGCACAAATTCCGGGAAGAAAAGCACCGGTTCTCATCGAAAGAGCAACCATAGAAGCTATGAAACCGGGTTCTGTAATCATCGACCTGGCAGCTTCCACAGGCGGCAATGCCGAATTGACAGAAGATGGAAAAACCGTTATCAAACATGGAGTAACCATCATCGGGAATTCCAATTATCCGACGGATATGCCCAATGATGCCAGCCGGATGTATGGTAACAACCTCGTTAACTTTTTAAAACTCCTGATTGACGAAGAGGGTGGATTGAAGATAGACTTTGAAGATGAGATTGTAAAAGGCACCTGCATGATCCACAATAAAGAAATAGTTAGTGACAGACTCAAACAATTTTACGCATAATATAACTTATCATGGAAGATTTTCTCGTTTATTTCTACCAGAATAAGGAAGTGATATTTATTATCGCCCTTTCCATTTTTCTGGGTGTCGAAGTAATTTCAAATGTACCATCCGTGCTCCACACACCACTGATGTCGGGGGCAAATGCCATTAGTGGCGTTATCATCATCGGAGGTATTATCCTGTTAGGCCACACGAATCTGAATGCATTCAGCCTGAACCTGGTACTGGGCATTTTTGCAGTCATTTTCGGAACACTCAATGTAGTGGGTGGTTTTGTAGTGACCGACAGAATGCTTGATATGTTTAAGAAAAAGAAGAAGAAATAGCTATGGAAACGACTTTACAAGACCTCGGAATAACAGCAGGAGATGTGATCCTGGAGATCAGTTACCTGGTGGCAGCCATCCTTTTTGTGATCGGGCTGAAACTGATGAGTCACCCCGAAAGTGCAAAAAAGGGAAATCTATGGGCTGCCACGGGTATGGGTTTGGCCATGGTTACTACTTTATTTCTTCATCGCGGTGTAACCGGGCAAACGATATCACTCATTAATGGAATAGTGATTGTTTCAGCCATCATTTTTGGTGGTATCATTGGAACGTTGATCGCGCGTCGTATTAAAATGACGGCCATGCCACAACTGGTCTCATTTTTTAATGCCACGGGTGGTGCTGCATCAGCTTTGGTTGCTCTCATGGAATATTCAAATCCAGATAACACCTCGGCTACGGTAACGCTGTTAGGACTAATTATTGGAGCCATTGCATTTAGTGGTAGTATGATCGCTTATGGAAAATTAGACGGAAAAGTGGGCGACATTTTCGCTAAATGGACGACCTATTTCAACATATTCATGCTGGTTCTGATTGCCGCCCTGACGGTTTACATGCTGGCATTCGATCATGACATGGCTACACAAACCCTGTTGTCATATGTTTTACTGGGACTTGCACTCGTTTACGGCATCATGTTCGTCATGCCCATTGGTGGCGCCGATATGCCTGTGGTTATTTCCCTGCTGAACTCTTTAACGGGTATTGCAGCAGCTATGGCGGGTTTCATTTATAACAACCAAGCGATGATCCTGGGAGGTATCTTCGTAGGCTCGGCAGGAGCTATTCTAACACTTCTCATGTGTAAAGCCATGAACCGTTCCTTATTGAATGTGATCATCGGTGCATTTGGTGGAGGTGGAGCAGCGGTAGATAAAGATCAGGGCACTATCAAAGAAATCTCTTTAAGTGATGCATCAGTTTTACTTAGCTATTCACAAAAAGTGGTAATCGTCCCCGGTTATGGTTTGGCAGTAGCACAGGCGCAATATGCTACCAACGACCTGGTGAAATTGCTGGAAGACAAAGGTGTGGAGGTAAAATTTGCCATTCACCCCGTGGCCGGACGTATGCCCGGACACATGAATGTATTGCTGGCCGAAGCGGATGTTCCTTATACAAAACTGGTGGAAATGGACGACATCAATCCGGATATGCCAAATACGGATGTAACTATTGTGGTGGGTGCCAATGATGTGGTAAACCCGGCTGCACTGGATGATCCGTCAAGCCCGATTTATGGTATGCCGATCATCAATGCGCATGAATCCAAAAACATCATTGTCATGAAAAGAGGTATGGGTAAAGGTTATGCCGGCATTGAGAACTTCCTGTTTTTCAATGACAAAACCCGTATGCTGTTTGGTAATGCCAAAGACTCTATTCAGGCACTTGTAAATGAGATTAAGCAATTGTAGTTTGAATTTTTAACACAAAAATTAACAAATGATTTGTTGCCTATTTAAATTTAATTTTTAGATTTGACCCGTTATAGATAATACAATGAATACATTTTCAACATATTTCAGCTTTTATTTCTTCTATTTTTTAAGATAGAACAGGGCTGGAATAATTTGAACTTAAAATATTTTAACCCTGCCGAAAAGCGGGGTTTTTTATTGCAAAACAATGGTATATAGCACTTTTAATACATATTATTATTTCTGGTATTTCTACTTCAGAAAAAAACCGGGACGATAGAAAAGCATTAGATAATTAAATAATAATACTTTGAAAGTCCCGGCTAAAACCGGGATTTTTTAATTAAAAAAGGGAAGATGACAATTAGTATACAAGGTGTAAAAGGCGCATTTCACGAGGAAGCTGCTATCAATTATTACGGTGGAGAAATTGAAATCCTGCCCAACATTTCATTTTATGAAGTGATTGAAAGCATCAGGGATAACCATGCCAAAGCTGGTATCATGGCTGTTGAGAATACCATTTCCGGAACCATCCATTCCAATTTAAACCTCATCAGGGAGTCAGGATTAACCATATGCGGTGAAGTGTACCTGCAAATTGAACAAAACCTGGCTGGATTGCACGGTACAAGCATTGAAGATTTGGTTGAAGTACATTCCCATTATATGGCCATCGACCAATGCCGGAATTTCTTTAGAAGACATCCGCACATCAAACTGATTGAGTCGGATGATACGGCATTGAGCATGAAAGAAATTGCAGAGAAGCAGCTTACAAATGTCGGTGCCATCGGAAGTCGAATTGGTGCTCATCATTACGGTTTGAGCATCATTGCTGAAAGTATTGAGACAAATAAGAAAAACTATACACGTTTCCTGATTGTCGAACGGGAAAATAAAACAAGTTCTGACAAGATGAACAAATCATCCATTTCAATGACCCTACCCAACCATAAGGGAAGTTTATCACAAGTATTGAGCGTAATTGCCTTTTACGACGTGGATCTCAGCAAGATTGAATCCGTTCCGGTGGTCGGTGAACCCTGGCACTACAGGTTTTATATTGATGTGCTTTTCGACAATTATAAAAAATATAAAAGCATGCTGCAGGCCATCGGCCCATTAACTGATGAACTCCAGGTATTGGGAGAATATGTATCCGGTTCCAAATCATTTGAACAAATTCATTCACAATCAGAAAAAGAATCCCAATGAAAATAAAACCTGCTGACAGGATCGGAAAAGTAGAAGAATATTACTTCTCAAAAAAACTGGCTGAAGTCAATATACTTAAGCAACAGGGAAAACCTATCATCAACCTGGGTATCGGCAGCCCCGACCTCCCCACCCACCCTGATGTTATTGAGGAACTCAACCGATCAAGCCGGGAAAAAGGTAGCAACTACTACCAATCATACCGTGGCATACCCGAACTCAGAGAAGCGTTTTCAACATGGTACAAGGATATATATACTGTTGATTTAAATCCTACGAATGAAATATTGCCACTCATTGGCTCCAAAGAGGGCATTATGCATATCAGCATGGCTTTTGCCAATCCGGGTGACCAGGTGCTGATCCCGAATCCCGGCTATCCGGCCTATACGTCTGTTTCAAAATTGCTCAACCTGGATGTTCAGTACTATAATTTAAAGGAAAACAATAATTGGTTGCCTGATACCAGCGAATTGGCAGCTCTTGCTCAGGACAACTGCAAGATCATCTGGCTGAATTATCCGCATATGCCCAGCGGAGCCGTGGCTAATACAAACTCATTCAGAGAATTAACTCGATTTGCCCAATCGAATAATATATTAGTAGTTAATGACAATCCATACAGCTTGATTTTAAATAATGAACCCATGAGTTTACTGCAAGGAATTGAATCAAATAGCCATGTACTGGAATTGAATTCGTTGAGCAAATCGCACAATATGGCCGGGTGGCGTATGGGTATGGTGGCCGGAAGTGAAGAAAATATCAACCATATACTGAAAATAAAAAGCAATTTCGATTCAGGTATGTTCAAACCCATACAGCAGGCAGCCGTAAAGGCATTGCAGTTGCCGCATTCATGGTATGATGAACTCAATAAGTTGTATAGCGAAAGACGCACACTGGTCTGGAAAATCATGGATCAATTGGGTTGTACCTACGACAAAAATACATCGGGGATGTTTGTTTGGGCGAAAGTACCTGAAAACTATAAAAACGGGGCTGAATTGTCAGACGAGCTTTTATACGAACATTCCATTTTTACCGCTCCGGGCTTTATTTTCGGAGGCAATGGAAACAATTATATTCGGATTTCGCTTTGCGCCAAGGTAAACCAGCTAAAAGAAGCATTAAAACGAGTGGAAACAATTAAAAAAGTAACTGCATGAAAATTTGTATCATAGGTTTGGGACTGATGGGTGGCTCTATGGCCATCGACCTGAAAAAAAGAAATTATGCCACACATATCATTGGCTACGACCAGAGTAATTTGCATGCGAAAACGGCTCAAAATATAGGTATCGTAGACGAGATTATGGATATAGAAGATGCTGTGACCTCGGCTGACATGGTTGTTCTTGCCATCCCGGCTGATGCCACGCTGGTTATATTACCCAAAGTACTCGACCTGATCGAGAACCAGGTAGTAACCGATGTTTGTTCTATCAAAGGAAATTTAGCCGAGCGCATCAAATACCACCAGAAAAGAGCCAACTATGTGGCGGCACATCCGATGGCCGGAACGGAGCATACTGGTCCCTGGGCCGCCAAATCAGGCATGTTCGACGGGAAAGCAGTAATTTTTTGCGATGCCGAAAACAGCAGCGAAGAAGCACTTCACACCGTCAAGGATATGTATGACCATTTGCATATGCGCCCGGTGTATATGAACTCTTTTAACCATGATGCGCATGCCGCCTATATTTCGCATATTTCGCACATCAGTTCTTTCGCACTGGCACTTACTGTGCTCGACAAAGAAAGAAACGAAAAAAATATATTTGACCTGGCGAGCGGTGGATTTGACTCTACGGTACGTTTGGCTAAAAGTTCCGCAGATATGTGGACGCCTATTTTCGCTCAAAATTCGGACAATGTGGTGACGGTGCTGGATACGTATATCAGCAAACTACAGGACTTTAAGAAGGCCATCGAGGAAAATAATAAAACATCTATCAATCAATTAATTACTGAAGCTAATAAGATCAAAAAAGTTTTATCCTAACAATTAAAATCATGGAAGTACAACTTAATATCAGAAAATTTTCAGACTGGGAAATCGGTAAAACCGACAAACCATTTTTAATAGCCGGCCCATGTAGTGCCGAAACCGAGGAACAAACCCTCAGTTCAGCGCATGAATTAAACAGGCTGGGCATACAGGTGTTCAGGGCCGGGATATGGAAGCCCCGCACCCGCCCCAATTCATTTGAAGGCGTGGGTAGCAAAGGCCTGAAGTGGCTGAAAAAAGTGAAAAAAGAAACTGGAATGCTGACCAGTACCGAAGTAGCTAACGTAAAGCATGTTTACGAATCATTGAGAGCCGGCGTGGATATATTATGGATAGGTGCCCGGACCTCTGCCAATCCTTTTGCCATGCAGGAAATCGCAGATGCTTTGCAGGGAATGGATATTCCGGTATTTGTAAAGAACCCGGTGAACCCGGATGCCGATTTGTGGTTGGGGGCTATCGAAAGGCTGCAAAAGGCAGGTATTTCACGAATTGGAGCCATACATCGCGGTTTTTCCAGTTTCGATCACAGCATTTATCGCAATCCGCCCTCATGGCAGATACCCATCGAACTGAAAAGAAGGATTCCTGACCTACCCATTATTTGCGACCCGAGTCATATTGGTGGCAAGCGGGAATTGCTGCAAAGCATTTCTCAGAAAGCGATGGACCTGAATTATGACGGACTGATGATCGAATCGCACCCGGATCCTGACAATGCCTGGAGCGACGCACAACAACAAGTGAGTGCCGCTTCATTACAAATAATTATTGAAAGCCTGGTATTGAGACAGGTGAAACCGCAAGGCATTTCGTACGATACACTTGAGGATTTGCGTTTTAAAATTGACAAATACGACAATGAGTTACTCGACATACTGCAAAAAAGAATGGAAGTAGCCGAATCTATCGGTGCGTATAAAAAGCAAAGCAATATGACCATTTTACAGCCCAACAGATGGGAAGAAGTAGTTGAAAACAGTTTGATAAAAGGAAGGAAAAGGGATTTAAGTGATCGATTTACTTCTAAAATATTCAAAGCCATTCACGAAGAATCCATTAGTAAACAAACAGCTATTATGAATGGGCAACCAATCATAAACGGACATAATAAATCCTTATAAAATGAGCTTTTTAAAAACTTTTTTGGAATTGAATATTTTTTTTACATCTTTGTACTCACATTTTTACTCAAAAAAATGATTCAATCAAACAATAAAATATGGTGGTGGCTTTTTTCGCTTACAAATAGTGAGGAAAGATAAATCCATATAAAAGAAATTTAAACGGCTTGTCAAACTCACGGCAAGCCGTTTTTTTATGCAGTAATTTATGACACAAAAGAAAATAACAATCCACTCGCACAGCAAAAGGCACCTGGCTGATTTGATCACCCCGGTAGGACTCTACCTGAAAATGCGGGATAAATTCAATGGTGGGCTTTTACTTGAAAGCTCTGATTACCAGACAAAAGAAAATTCATATTCTTTTCTTTGCTTCGACCCGATTGTGGGATTTAAAATCGAAAATGGTCATCTCACCTTTTCAGAGAGAGATCAAAAAGAAATTGATGATATATCCAATGCCAAAGTAAAAGCTGTTGATAAGATTCAGGAATTTATCGAAAATATAGACATCAAGGGTGATGAAATTTCGACCCGGTACGGCGGATTTTTTGGCTATACCACCTTTGATGCCATCCCCTACTTTGAAAACATTTCATTTAACCACGTTAAAAAAAGCTTGCAGATTCCGGAGATGCAATACGCACTCTTCAGGGTGGTTATTGTAATTAACCATTTCAATAATGAGCTTTTTATCATAATCAATAATACGCATGACCAAAAACCTGATTTCGAAGAAATTGATGTACTATTAAACAATAATGACAATCCCGCATTTTCGTTTCATGCGCTTGGCAAGGAAACTTCTTCCACGAATGAAGATGAATTCAAGGAGTTGGTAAAAAAAGCAAAATATCATTGCCAGCGTGGCGATGTTTTCCAGTTGGTGCTATCTAAAAGATTTTCACAGGCATTTAACGGTGATGATTTCAATGTGTACAGGACCTTGCGATCCATCAACCCATCGCCGTATTTGTTTTATTTTGATTATGGCGGTTTCCGCATCTTTGGGTCTTCGCCAGAAGCACAACTGATCATCAGTGAAGGAAAAGCGCAGATACATCCCATTGCCGGCACATACCGACGGACAGGTGACGATGAAACTGACAGGTTGGCTGCCATTGAATTGTCAAAAGACCCCAAGGAAAATTCAGAACACGTGATGTTGGTTGACCTGGCCCGCAACGACCTGAGCAGAAATACCAAAAAAGTGCATGTGGAAACTTATAAGGAGATTCAATATTTCAGTCATGTGATACACCTGGTTTCCAAAGTGGAAGGCGAGTTGGATGCTGGAAGCAAGAGCATGAGAATCTACGCTGATACTTTTCCAGCCGGAACACTTTCAGGTGCACCGAAATATAAGGCCCTTGAATTAATTGACAAATACGAAAAAGAGAATCGAAGCTTTTACGGTGGCGCCATTGGGTTTTTAAAGTTAAATGGTGAACTGAATCATGCCATACTCATTCGTTCCTTCCTCAGTATGAATAATACTTTGTATTACCAAGCCGGGGCCGGAATTGTCATTGACTCGAACGAAGAAAATGAATTGCAGGAAGTAAAAAATAAATCTGAAGCTTTGCGAAAAGCGATATCATTAGCAAATGAAATTTAAAATGAAAAAAATACTGATCATAGATAATTACGATTCGTTTACCTATAACCTCGTACAGATCGTTGACGAGAATTTTAAAGGCACCTACACCATCAAAAGAAACGATGAAATTGAAATAGCTGAAGTTGAAGCATATGATGGCATCATTCTTTCTCCCGGACCCGGTATTCCTGATGAAGCAGGACTGCTAAAGCAAATTATTGAAACCTACGGCCCGACAAAAAAAATATTTGGGGTTTGTCTTGGATTGCAGGCCATTGGCGAAGTATATGGTGCCAAACTTAAAAACCTGGATAAAGTATACCATGGTGTTAAAACCAAAATGAGCTTGATTAACAAGCCCGATTTCATATTTGATGGCATCCCTTCAGAATTTGAAGCCGGGCGATACCACTCATGGATTGTTGACAAAGAAGGACTTCCAGAATCAATTGAGATCACCTGCGTGGATGAAAACAATGAAATTATGGCAGCCAGGCATAAGGAATTTGATGTGCGCGGCGTTCAGTTCCATCCCGAATCTATCTTAACTGAACACGGCCAACAAATGATCATTAATTTTTTAAACTCCTGAGATGAAAAAGATACTCAACCAGCTATTTGAACATCAGCACCTGGATAAGGAACAGGCTCGGGAAATCCTTATCAAAATTGCCAACCAGCAATATAATCCTTCGCAGGTGGCCGCATTTATCACCGTTTTTCTCATGCGTTCAGTGAGTGTCGAAGAGTTAAAAGGATTTCGGGAAGCGCTGCTTGAATTATGTGTAAAAGTTGATTTTTCTGAATTCAATACCATCGACCTTTGCGGCACCGGTGGCGATGGTAAGAACACCTTCAATATTTCTACGCTCTCCTCATTTGTGGTGGCCGGAGCCGGTTATAAAGTAGCCAAGCATGGCAATTACGGGGTTTCTTCAGTCAGTGGTTCGTCCAATGTGCTGGAGCACCTGGGTTTTCGTTTTACAAACGATGAAAACGTTCTAAAAAAGCAACTCGACAAAGCAAATATTGCCTTCCTGCACGCACCACTTTTCCACCCGGCAATGAAATCGGTAGCCCCTATTCGGAAAGAATTGGGCGTTAAAACCTTTTTCAATATGCTGGGACCACTGGTAAATCCTTCGTTGCCACAAAACCAAATTGTGGGTGTTTTCGATTTAAAAGTCATGAGACTGTATCATTATATATACCAGGACCTTGATCGCCAATACGTAATTATTCATTCGTTGGACGGTTACGACGAGATATCATTGACAAGTCCTTTTAAATTGATAGGAAACACAAAAGAAGAAATTATGGAACCTGAATCCATCGGGTTTACCAGGTTGAAACAAAATGAAATCACCGGAGGCGAATCCATTGAGGATGCTGCACAGACATTTTTGAACATTTTAAAAAACAAAGCTACGGATGCACAAATAAATGTGGTAATCGCCAATTCAGCCATGGCCATTCAGTGCATCCAACCAGAATTAACAATTACAGATTGTATTGACAAGGCCCGCACATCCATAAAAGAAGGAAAAGCATTTCAATCATTTAACACTCTTTTATCCATTAATTAACATGAATATACTCGATCAAATAGTCGCACATAAAAAACAGGAAGTCGCAGAAAGAAAGGAACTGTACCCGATCAAACTGCTCGAGAAGTCACTTTATTTCTCATCTCCAACCGTTTCCTTAAAAAAATATCTTTCCCGGGAAGATAAGAGTGGTATCATCGCTGAATTCAAACGGAAATCCCCTTCCAAAGGCATGATCAATGCTTATGCGGATGTGGAAGAAACGTCGATAGGTTATATGCGTGCCGGCGCTTCTGCTTTGTCTGTTCTGACGGATAGCCATTTTTTTGGTGGTTCCAATGAAGACCTGAAAACCGCCAGGAAATTCAATTTCTGCCCGATTCTAAGGAAAGAATTTATCATTGACGAATACCAACTCTATGAAGCACGTTCTATAGGTGCGGATGCCATCTTGCTGATTGCTGAAATACTCAGCGAAATAGAAGTAGGTCGACTAGCTGATTTAGCAAAGTCTCTCGACTTGGAAGTGTTGATGGAAGTGCATTCGAAGGAGCAGCTTCAAAAAGCCACCGGAAGTGTGGATATCATCGGGGTAAATAATCGCAACCTGGAGACATTTGAGGTGGACGTCCAGACTTCTTACAATCTTCTTCCATATATCCCTTCCAATATTTTAAAGATATCGGAAAGTGGGATCAGCTATCCCGAAGTGGTGTGTCGATTAAAAGAAGCAGGATTTGATGGTTTTTTAATTGGAGAACTTTTTATGAAATCATCGCATCCGGGTAAAAGCTGTTTAAAATTTATTGATGAATTAAACCAGTTGGTTGACTGTCAACCGGCAAACAAAGAATAAGATGCTTGTAAAAGTGTGTGGCATAGCGAATCCAGAATTCATTCGTCGAATTGATGAAATACACATCCATTTTATGGGTTTCATTTTTTATTCCAAATCCAAGAGGTTTGTGGAAGGCAAATTATCGGCTAAACAGGTCACAACCATACCAAATCACATTAAAAAGGTGGGTGTTTTTGTGAATGAAAAAAAGGAGAAAATTCTTGAAATCGTTGCAGCTTATCAACTTGATTTAGTCCAGCTCCACGGTGATGAAAGCACTTCATTCGTCAAAAAGCTTTCACAAGAAATTCCTGTCATCAAAGCTTTCAGAATTGATGAGACCTTTGATTTTTCATCATTAACCGGCTTTGAAGATACCAGCACTTATTTTCTCTTCGATACAAAAGATACCTTATACGGTGGCACCGGTAAAAAATTCAACTGGCAATTGCTTCAGAATTATCAGGGCAATACCCCTTTTTTTCTTAGCGGTGGTATTACACCTTCAGATGCAGAGAGAATACTTAAAATAAGCCACCCAAAATGTGTAGGAATAGATATAAACAGTGGTTTCGAAAAGGAACCCGGCATTAAAAATATAGATCAAATAAAAGAATTTCTAAATCAAATCAAATGAGTTTTACTACAGATAAAAACGGTTATTACGGCAGCTATGGAGGGGCATACATCCCTGAAATGCTCCACCAGAATATCAAACAATTGCAGGATAATTACAAGGAAATCATTAGCAATCCAGCCTTTCAAAAAGAATACAAAAAGTTGCTGCAGGATTATGCTGGTAGGCCCAGTCCCTTATATTTTGCTACAAGGCTGTCAGTTAAATACGGATGCAAAATCTACTTGAAGCGCGAAGACCTGAACCACACCGGTTCTCATAAAATCAACAATACGCTGGGGCAGATTCTTGTGGCAAAACACATGGGTAAAAGGCGCATCATCGCCGAAACAGGTGCCGGTCAGCACGGCGTGGCAACGGCCACCGTTTGTGCCTTAATGGACCTCGAATGCGTGGTGTATATGGGTGCACTGGATGTAAAACGGCAGGCCCCGAATGTAGCCCGCATGAAAATGCTGGGAGCCAAAGTGATTACCGCCCATTCAGGCAGCCAGACACTCAAAGATGCGACCAACGAGGCTATCCGCGACTGGATCAACAACCCTGAGGATACTTATTACCTGATCGGTTCAGTTGTGGGACCTCATCCCTACCCTGATATGGTAGCGCAGTTCCAGTCGATCATAAGCGAAGAACTTCAGGAGCAGTTGATGGAAAAGGAAGGCACAAAAGATCCTCACCGGATATTGGCCTGCATAGGTGGTGGCAGCAATGCAGCGGGTATATTTTACCATTACCTGGATAATAAAAAGGTGCAGCTTATAGCTGCAGAAGGCGCTGGGAAAGGCATTGACACAGGAGAATCTGCTGCAACAAGTATTTTAGGTCGTGACGGTATCATTCATGGGAGCAAAACCCTGCTGATGCAAACCCCTGACGGCCAGATCACAGAACCCTACTCCATTTCGGCAGGACTTGATTACCCGGGTATTGGCCCCTTACACGCCCACCTGATCAAAGAAAAAAGACTGGATGTATTCCCGATTACCGATATTCAGGCATTGGAAGCAGCCATGGAATTAACACGACTGGAAGGCATTATTCCTGCCCTGGAATCGGCCCATGCCCTGGGTATCCTGCCCAAATTGGAAACCATAAAGGATGAAATTATCATCATTAGCTTATCCGGAAGAGGCGATAAAGACATGGAAGCCTATCAGAAATATTTTAAATATGCCAAAAAGCATCCTCATGAAGACATGGAAAAAAGTTTCCTGTTCGTACCATAAAACAAAAAAAGATGAAATCAATCACAGACATATTAAAATCACGAAACCTGTTAAGCATATTTTTAACGGCCGGATTTCCAACAGTTGACAGAACCATTGAAATTTTAACTGAAATTGAAGATTACGGCGTGGACTTCGTGGAACTCGGGATGCCTTTCTCCGATCCGCTTGCTGACGGTGAAACCATACAGCAAAGCAGCGTAACAGCCATAAGAAATGGTATGACACTTGCAAATTATTTTGAAGTGCTGAAAATAGTCCGCGAGAAAACAGACCTTCCCATTGTGTATATGGGTTACCTGAACCAGATCATGCAATATGGTGCGGAAGCATTCTGTAAAAAATGCAACGAACTGGACATTCAGAACCTGATCATCCCCGATCTTCCGATTGAAGTGTATGAGAAGGAGTATAAAAGCCTGTTTGAAAAACATGACTTGCTCATCAGTTTCCTCATAACACCGACAACAACCGAGGAACGGATCCGGAAAATCGATGCACTGACCACCGGGTTTATTTACGTTGTTTCGAGCAGTTCAATTACTGGTAAAAAGCGTAAGATCACCAAAAAACAGCAAAAACATTACGAGAAGATCAGGGCGATGAAACTATCAAAACCTACCATGATCGGCTTTGGCATTTATAACAAAGAGACCTACGAATTTGCATGCCAATATGCCAATGGTGCCATCATTGGTAGCGAGTTTATCAGGTATGTTGCCAAGGAGAATGCGGCCCAATTTCTAACTTCATTAAAAGCATAAGATGATCATCCAACTCGAAAATAATATTTCCGGCGACAGGCTGGAAAAGATCAAGAACCAGGTGTTGAAAATGGGTTTTGATCACAACTTTGTGAAAACCCAGTTCGCCAATTACCTGGTGGGTATTGGTAAAAAAGACATCGACCTACGAACCATCGGCTCACTTGAAGGTATTGAAGATATCCACCGTGTCAGCGATCAGTTCAAGTTGGTTTCTTCCAAGTGGAAACTTAACCATACGGCAGTTGACTTAGGCACTGGTGTTCAAATTGGCAACGGCCATTTCGGCATTATGGCCGGGCCATGCTCCATTGAAAGTGAAGAACAGGTGATACATACGGTCGAACACTTGAAAAGAAACAATATTCAGATCATGCGAGGCGGTGTTTATAAACCCCGCAGTTCTCCATATAGCTTCAGAGGACTTGGTATTGATGGTTTAAAAATGTTCCATAAACATTGCTCAGCAAATGGCATCAAGATCATCACGGAAGTAATGCAGGTGTCCCAGATCGATGATATGCTCGAATATGTGGACATTTTCCAGGTAGGTGCCCGCAACTCGCAAAATTTCAACCTCCTGGACGCTTTAGGTAATGTGGATAAACCTGTGTTGCTGAAACGTGGCATCGCTGGAACAATAGATGAACTGTTACAAGCTGCCGAATACATATTTTCGAATGGAAATGAAAAAATCCTATTGTGCGAAAGAGGCATCCGTACTTTTGAAAAAGCTTACCGGAATACGTTGGATTTAAATGCGGTAGCCATTTTGAAAGATAAGTCGCATTTACCTGTCATTGTTGACTCGTCGCACGGTATCGGCATCAGGAAATACATTGAACCCATGACGCTTGCAGGGGTGATGACAGGTGCTGATGGTATCATCATTGAAGTACATGAAGAACCCGAAAAAGCCATTTCAGACGGCCAGCAAAGCTTAAATTTTGATGAGGCTGATACATTGTATAGAAATGTAAGGACCATGCTGAAAGCAAAACGACAACTCTACTAAATTTTGAATTATTAGAAATAACAATGATCAATATTCAAATACCAAATAATATCTAATAATAAAAACTCCAATATCGAAATGCTTCATATGAATTGTTTTGGTTATTAAATATTGAGATTTGTGATTTATTTGACATTTGATGCTTGTTGATTGAGATTTAAATGCACCATCCAGCCATAGAAAACAAGCGCAAAACTCACAATCTTGCAAGCTATTATTACTCTTTATCTAAAAATCGTAATTTTAACCTGACAAATCAATACATCAGGTGAATGAAAAAAGAAATGAACCGAAGGGTATTTCTTCGCAATTCAGGTATTGCGGGAACGGGTGCTTTTATTTTAAGTCAGTTTGCACCGCAAAAACTTTTCAGCGCTTTATCAAAATCCGAAGCCGATATTGCAGTCGTAAATGGTGAAAATTATTTTAAGAACACCATAAAAGCAGTGAAGATGCTCGGCGGTATGAAAACATTTGTACCTAATGGCGCTAAAGTTGGCTTGCTCATCAATTCCGACTTTGAGATTCCGGGTACCTATACCCATCCAGATGTTTCTATTGCTGTCGCTAAAATGTGTTTTGATGCCGGTGCTGCCGAGGTGATCACATTACAGAATGTGAAACCCGAATATTGGCAGCGTTCCGTTCATGCTCAAAAATATGTCGAAATGATTGACAGCATGGGCAATATCGCTTACAATCAATTTCCCTGCGAGTTTGACGAGGCACATTTTATGGTCTCAGAAGTTCCCGGGATCAGCCTTAAGTCAGCCGAAGTAATTAAAGCCCTTTTTGAGGTAGATATACTGATCAACCTGCCGATTGCCAAACATCATGCTACTACTATTTATACCGGTGCCTTAAAAAATATGATGGGCGTGAACACAAGAAAAACCAATGTAGGTTTCCACCTCGATTCAGGTGTGCGAAACGATCCTGTTTACCTGGCACAGTGCATCGCCGACATTAATCTGTTGCGCGTGGCCGATCTCACCGTTGTGGATGCTACCGAAGTACTGGTATCAAATGGACCCAGCGGGCCGGGTAACATTGAAAAGCCCATGAAAATAGTTGCCGGGAAAGATATGGTGGCTGTTGATGCTTATTGTGCATCATTACTGGGACACCAAAAAGATGACATTCTGACCATTTTAAAAGCATCTGAAATGGGCATCGGGAATATGAATTACAGCAAAATGCACATTATTGAAGTTTAAACCATGAGAATATTACTTTTTTGCTTTTCGTTTCTTATTTCATGTCAAGTGTTTTCGCAACAGGAGCAGTTGTTACAATTGCTACCAAATACGAGTGAATTAATGGGATTTGATCTCAAAAGCGAACCTGAATATTACCAGGGTGATGATTTGTTCTATCTTATCAATGGAGGTGCTGATATTTATTTGGAATACGGTTTTAAAGATGTGATTTCAGCCGCTTATGAAAATGAAAAAGGCGATGGATTTAAAGCAGAAATCTATCAAATGCTTAACGACAGTGCTGCTTATGGTATTTTCAGTTTCAACAGGAACGATAAAACTATTTATCATGATATTGGTGATGAATCCATCCGCCAGGATGACTTTCTGATCTTCATTAAAGGACATTATTATGTCGTCCTGACGACCCAATCCAATCAGGAAGTACAGCATATCGATTTGCTGAAAAAAGCCAAAATGATTAGTGCAAAGCTTAAAGTTTCAGGTAGTTTACCATCTTTGGTTGCGGAATATGATCAGATAGCGCCCAATGCTATTTATTTAAGAGGCAACCTGGCGTTAAGCAATATCTATCTTTTTGACTTTACAGATATTTTTCAATTTTCTGATGGCCTTTATTTTAAAGATGCAGATGTGTCAACTTTCTTTTTTAATTACCCATCTCCTGAAGTGACTGAAAAAACATTTCAAAAAGTCAAAAGCAGGTTGCAGAATAGCACCCGTTTTCAGAACTTTGAGGAAACTGATACCGGATTTTCTCTGACAGACAAAAAGGATCAGGTTTTATTATTTACATCATATGAAAACAGGATCTATGTTTTTATCGGTAACGACAAAACGAACACAGAACAACAACTAAAAGCTTTATTGAAATAATATCCTAACTTTTTTTAATAATACAATTTTCTTATCACTTCATTTTCAGGACTTTTATTTGACTTTCGGTTTTTAATTCATTATATTTGTTCCGCCTCAGATTTATTATTAACCTGATTTGGTTGGATTATTTCGTGAAACCCAAAATATGCTGCTATGAGAAAAAATGGACTCTTTTTAAGTTTAACATTTCTTATTATCCTTTCTTTTTCAGTTATACTAAGTTGTAAAAAAAAGGAAGAACCCAATATGGTACCTGATCCAGTATTGGAAAAAAGCTATGATGGCACCTTGGTAGTAAATTTCACGAATTCATTTCCTCGCTGGTCAGAGACTTCTTTAGGCATGAGGGTTTCGATTGACAAAGATCTGGGCACTGTATTGATTGAAGAAGGATCCTTAGAATATAACGGAGACACTATTTTAGTTGATTCACATGGCGAAGAAGCATCAAGAATTGAAAGGGGTGGATTTTGGAATATGAAACCCCAAGGCAAACTTAGCAAAGCAGGGAATGTAATGTATATTAACATTGATGCCGGGATTACGGTTTATGGTGATGTGACAAATGTATATGCCAAGGACGATTATGGTACCTGGATTCTGGTGGCGTCAGAATCTTTTGAAGGAACGCCCAATTCCGACTTGTCCTTTGTTTTACAAGAAGCGATAGATGGAAGTGCCGTTATTCAATCTGGCGATCAATTTGGTTCAATTACATGGACACTTGGCCTCGTTGAAGCACCTTAATTATAAAAATAAATATTTTGTAATAAACCAAATGCTATGAATAAGCTTTTTATTTTATTGTTTGCACTCTTAACAGTACATGTTGTACATGCCCAGGGTTGCCTGCCCGAAGGCATCACTTTTACTACGCAAGAACAGATTGATAATTTTCAATCTGAAAATCCGGGTTGCACAGAGATTGAGGGGAATGTTATAGTTGGACGTATTACTGAGTCAACTGATATTAGCAATCTGAATGGGTTAAACGTATTAACATCAATTGGAGGCGATTTAATGATTTATGGTAACTACTATCTAACCAGTTTAGATGGACTGGAAAACCTAACATCAATTGGGGGTAGTTTTTCTACCGGAATAATACCCAACGTGCCATTGATTTGGTTTAGAGGTAGCGGAAATTTAACCAATATTGAAGCATTAAACAATCTTACTTATTTAGGTGGTGATTTGAAAATATGGGGAACTGGACTTTCGAATCTTTCTGGACTAGAGGGACTAGCATCTATCCCGGGCAATTTGCAAATAGGGACTTATGTTGAATGGCCCACTTTAAAAGCTCAGGCTGGCGGGAATCGCCACCTCAAAAATATTGATGGAATTGAAAACATAATTTCAGTGGGTGGAAATTTACAATTGGAATTTAATGATAGCTTGACAGATATTGCTTCGCTGAATGAAAATATTTCCATTGACACATTAATTATTAGGTATAATTCCTCACTTTCTGAATGCGCAGTACAAACTGTTTGTAATCACTTATCCCAAGAAACCAGTTACAGTATTATTGATCTTAACGCCCCCGGCTGCAACAGCCCGGAGGAAGTTGAGCAGGAATGCATGAGCCATTGCCTGCCCGAAGGCATTATATTTACCACACAAGCACAGATTGATAGCTTTGCTATTAACTATCCCAATTGCACGGAGATTGGGGGTACTCTTTTAATTGGGGATTTGGGTGGGTCGGATATTACTAATTTAAATGGATTAAGTGTTCTAACGTCTATTGGTGGGAATTTAAGGATCGGTTTTAATGAAGGAATGGTACCTGGCAGTAACCCCTTGTTGACTTCCCTGGTAGGCCTTGATAACCTTGAATATATTGGGGGAATGCTGGAGGTAGTACATAACTCATTGCTAACCAATTTTATAGGATTGGGTAGTTTGATGTCAATAGGCGGTAACCTTGAAATCTCCGGGAACGATACCTTAACCAGCTTGACGGGATTAGATAATTTGACCTCCATCGGGGGTGATGCTAAAATCTCAGGTTATAGTGGTTTTGCCCTGACCAGTCTGACGGGATTAGATAATTTGACATCCATTGGTGGTACACTTAGAATATCTTACACCGCTCTGCAAACCCTGAGCGGTTTGAATAATTTAAATTCCATTGGTAGTCTTCAGATTAGTGGTAATCCTTGGCTAATGAGCTTGACAGGGATTGATGGTATTAATGCGGGTTCAATTACTTCAGGTATAGGAATTAATGTTAATGGATTATTGTCCACTTGCGAAGTACAGAGCATCTGCGATTATTTGTCAGCTCCTGGAGCTTATGTTAATATCTGGAATAACGCCCCAGGCTGCAATAGCGTGGAAGAAGTAGAAGAAGCTTGCTTAAGCCATTGCTTACCTGAAGGTATCACCTTTACCACCCAGGCACAAATTGATAGTTTTGCTATTAATTATCCTACTTGCGCCGAGATTGAGGGGGATGTATGGATTGGTGTTTTGCCAGAAACGGATATTACCAATCTTAATGGATTAAATGTTTTGAATTCAATTGGGGGCTCATTGGAAATTGCCTTCAATAAAGACTTAACCAATTTAACAGGTTTAGATAATTTAACTTCAATCGGAGGCGACCTTAAAATTGGATCTAATAATGCGTTGGTCAGTCTTACAGGATTAGAGCGTTTGACTTCTATTGGGGGAAATTTAGAAATCGGATTCCAATCCGGCATGTTGCTTTTAGGAAATCCATCTTTGACTTCACTGGAAGGCCTGGCTAATCTTACATCTTTGGGGGGGAATCTTCATATTGCTGAAAATTTGGCCCTGACCAGCCTAACAGGATTGGATAATATTGAAGCTAATTCAGTACAATATGTTTTTATAAATTATAATTCGAGCTTGACCGAATGTGATGTTCAAAGCATCTGCGATTATCTTGCTTCACCTAACGGAACAATAATAATCAACAACAATGCCCCTGGCTGCAACAGCCAGTTGGAAGTGGAAGATGCCTGTGCCTCGTTTGTTGCAGACATGGAAGAAGACCATGCCATTTCAATATATCCAAACCCAGTAACAAATGAGCTTTTTATTGTTTGCAGCCATGGTATACAATTAACCGAAGTAAACATCTACACCCAAATGGGGCAAAAAGCGCTGCAACGTATGGGCGACATCAGGCAATTAAATGTTTCAAGCTTAGCACGCGGCCTATATGTTATTGAGTTCGTTACCGAAAAATCGAAAATACACCGAAAGCTGGTTGTTGAATAGTCGTTTATATATTTTCTCAAGATCAGCTAAGCAATAACTAAATAATAGCTACGTTTGCAAAACATGGCTATGCTCACCAAGATGAGCATCGACCATTTATAATAAATGCAACGTATGAATATTAACAGATAAACCTATGAAAACAAAGCAAATCTTAAAGCCATTCGAAACCCTCTTTTTTCTTCTTCTTTTTACAACCATAATTTTCGTTGGTTGTAATAAAGATGACGATCCGAACGACCAGGAACCCACTACTGTGCTTGATAAAGACTACACAGGACAGCTTTCGGTAAGCTATATAAACACCATGCCTTCATGGTCATCATCAACCACAATGAATGTCCAGATTGAAAAAACACAAGGAAATATAACCATTACCGCAGGCACTTTGACATATGCCGGAGATTCAATTAACGTAAGTACTAAAATTGAAAGAAGCGGTCAATGGAATTTGACGCCACTTGGCGAACTAAAAGCCAATGGCAATACTTTTAATGTGGAAGTCAATGCCCAGGCAGTTGTACAGAGTGACGTGCAAAAAACCTATGGAAAAGATTTTGATGGCAATTGGGTGTTGGAATCGGAAGATAATTTTGACAATCCACCCAATTCCAATCTCGTTTTCATTTTTGATGATGCTACAAACACCGGCTCAATTGTAACAGAAACAACTGATTCCACTAGTGTTACATGGACACTTACGCTAACACCCCAGGCGGTCCTTAAATAAGCTGTGCGTATAAAAGCTTTTGGTAATCGGTTCCCCTACGATAGATCTTTTAATTGTGTGATGTAAAACACTTTTTAAGTGATGGATAATTCATATTTGACGTTTTTTATCAACACCTCTTTCTTAAATTTGCATAAAATAATCGACAAATGAAAATCGCTATACCCACAGACGACAAGCAAACCATCGCCGGCCACTTTGGAAGAACCAAAGGCTTTATGACTTTTGCTATTGAAGATAACGAAGTTGTATTGGAAGCCTATAAACCCAATAATTTTACCGGCCACGCGCAGGGTTTGCATGATCACGATCATGGAAATCACCAGCACAGCCACAAAGGCATTTTCGAAGCCCTTGATGGTTGTTCAACTGTGATTGCCCGGGGCATGGGCCGCCGGCTGTATGACGATTTCGCTGCAAAAAAAATCAGTGTATTCATCACCGAGGAAACGGATATTAAAAAAGCCGTGGATCGCTACCTGGAAGACTCCCTCGACAACAATCCTGATTCCTGCTGCAGCCACTAAGCCGTTTATCGGATGTATTTTTCTATTTTTGCGCTTTAATATTAAGCCTGAAAACGCATGTCTGTTCATATCCAACCAACCAAGTACCAACTGCAATCAGTTGCCACCCAACATATTTTCGATGATACAGGCTGGTTATTGGATGCGCCGGGCGAAAATCTGCCGGGGCTGATCAGGGCCTTATATGAAAAGAAACAACTAAGCCTGCGAGGTAAGGATTATGGCATTTATTCTTTCGCCGACTGGCTACCTGTAAAACGCAAGTTGAAAGGTTCGTTTGCACCTGTAACCTATAAAAGCCAAAGGTTAGCCGATTATCTAGGTCTAACTAATTTATACATCACCTTCAGCGGATACTGGCCTGAAAAAGGTATTGAGATGAAAACCTGCTCTTTCAAGGAAACAGAATCCTATTCAGTTTGCGCCCGAATGGATGAAAATACGGATAAAATTTTAGTGGTCGCATCAGCAGGAAATACGGCACGTGCTTTTGCCAGGGTGTGCTCCGACAATAACATTCCTTTGTTGCTTTCAGTTCCCGAAGACAATTTAAATGCCCTCTGGTTCGATGAACCAATAAAAGATTGCGTTAAACTGATTGCCAGCAAAAGTGGCGGCGATTATTTTGACGCTATTCATTTGTCGAACATTGCCAGCACCATGGATCAGTTTGTAGCTGAAGGCGGCGCCAAAAACGTGGCACGCCGCGATGGGATGGGAACCACCGTTTTATCAGCGGTTACTACCATTGGAGAGATTCCGGCATATTATTTCCAGGCCGTAGGCAGCGGGACAGGTGCCATTGCTGCATGGGAAGCCAATTTAAGGCTGATTGAGGATGGGCGCTTCGGAACAAATAAAATGAAGCTGATGGTGTCGCAGAATTTTCCCTTCCACCCAATCTACAATGCGTGGAAAGCTGATTCACGTGCCATGTTACCCTATGATGATGTGTTGGCCAGGCAGCATGTCGAAGAAATCGATGCCAAAGTACTTTCAAACAGAAAGCCACCCTATTCGTTGGTGGGTGGTTTATATGATGCTATGAAAGATGCCGGTGGTGATGTATTATTAGCCAATAATGCAGCAGCACGAGAAGCAGCGCAGCTCTTTAAAGAAATGGAAGGCAATGACATTCATCCAGCTGCGGCAATTGCCACAGCCACATTAATCCAGCAGGTTAAAGCAAACTTAATTGATAAAGACGCATTGATTATGCTCAATATTACCGGTGGCGGTGAGGATCGGTTTCAAAAGGAACACAAATTACACTATCTAAAACCTTCGCTGATTTTTGATATTGATCCGGATGAGGATGAGGTGAAAGAAAAGTTAAGCGGGCTTTTTAACCACATCGTTTAACTCAGAGCGACAAAGGAACGTAAGAGTCTCCTCCGAGGTTTAAACAAGAAGTTAAAATTGAGATTCTCACGGCACGCCCACACACAATTCCCCTTCAAAAGTGCCTCTGAATTAAACGGGCTTGATTTTGTAATTACTTTATCTCACTAAAGTAACGCATGAACTGCATGCGTTCATACACCTCAGGGTGTTCCATTTTACCCTGGCTGAGTTTACCCCTGAACTGGTCGATATAATTATACCCACGGTCTTCCATCCAGTCGTTCACAAACTTGAGGACCTCAACAATATGTTCCGGCCCTTTTTTATAAATAGCCGATGCCATCTGCGTCACCGTAGCCCCTGCCAGCAATAATTTGACAACTCCTTCGCCATCATGAATACCGGTTGATGCCGCGATGTCCATTTTTAATTGTTTCGCCATAATGGCTGTCCAGCGTAATGGATTGGATATTTCATACGGTTGGCTGAATACTTCAGCAGAAGTAACTTTTAAAGCATCAATATCAATATCAGGACTGGCAAAACGATTGAACATCACAACGCCATCGGCACCGTGTTCCTCAAGCCTTAAAATAACCCGTCCCAAATTGGCAAAATAAGGACTGATCTTAACCGCAACAGGAATACTGACCAGGTCTTTCACCTTGTTCACAATATCGTAATATACCTGTTCTTTCTCAATTGAATTCTGATCAAAATTGAATGGCATAACAAAAATGTTCAACTCCAATGCATCAGCCCCTGCACCTTCTATTTGTCTTGCAAACGTTGTCCACTCCATGGCCGAAATACAATTCACACTTGCGATCACCGGGATCATCACTTTCTTTTTTGTATTCCTGATCAAATCCAGGTAACTGCTTAATTCTTTTTCTTTTATATGCTCATCAATATAATCGAGGGTTTCCGAGTATTCTGAATAGATCAGGCCGTCTTCCTGCGCTTTCTTCAGTCTATGTTCGGCTTCACGCATGATCTGCTCTTCAAAAATTGATTTCAGAACGACGGCTGCGGCACCATTCTTATCAAGTTCAACAATGTCTTCCACTGAATTGGTGAGGCCTGAACTCGCAACCACAATAGGGTTTCTTAAGGTGAGTCCGAGATAATTTGTTGTTAGGTCTGGCATTTGAATATGATTTAAGAAATGGGTTATTAATTTGCTTTGATTTTTTCCTGAATGTATTTATGCATGCCAGCCGCGGCTTTACGGCCGTCACCCATAGCAAGTATCACGGTGGCTCCTCCCCTGACAATATCGCCTCCGGCAAATAACTCAGGAATGGATGATTGCATGGTGTCCTTATCCACAACGATAGTGCCCCAATCGGTTACTTTTAAATCGGCAAGTGCTTTCGGGATCAGCGGATTTGGTGAAACACCCACACTAACCACCACCGTATCTACATCAATATAAAATTCGGAACCTTCGATAGGAACAGGCCTGCGCCTTCCTGAAGCATCCGGTTCGCCTAATTCCATTTTCTGGATCTTCATCCTGTTGACTCGGCCGTTTTCATCAGCATAATATTCGAGCGGATTGTGGAGATTCATAAATTCGATATCTTCTTCTTTCGCATGTTTGATCTCTTCAACACGTGCCGGCATTTCCTTCTCCGAACGGCGGTAAATGATCATGGCCCTGTCTGCACCTAATCTTTTGGCTGTTCGAACAGAATCCATGGCTGTATTACCTCCTCCAATAACAGCTACATTTTTACCACTGATAACCGGTGTATCATAATCCGGGTCAGCCGCATTCATCAAATTGACACGGGTGAGGTATTCATTGGAAGAGAATATGCCGTTATAATTTTCACCCGGGATATTCATAAACCTGGGTAATCCAGCGCCACTTCCTACGAAGAAAGCCTGGAAACCATCTTTTTTAAGATCATCGAAAGAGGCAGTTTTTCCCACAATAAAATTAGTCCGGAACTTGACGCCCATTTTTTTCAGATTATCGATTTCCACATCCACAATCACATTGGGCAACCTGAATTCAGGGATGCCATATTTGAGTACGCCACCAATCTCATGTAAAGCCTCGAAAACGGTTACATCATAACCGAATTTTGCTAAGTCGCCGGCTGCTGCTAATCCTGCCGGTCCTGAACCAACAATACCAACCATAATTTTATTGGAATCTGCCACATCGGGCACATTCATTTTTCCACTTTCCCTTTCGTAATCTGCGGCAAAACGCTCTAGATAACCAATGGCCACAGGTGGTTTTTTCAATTTTATGGTATAAAAACAGGTCGATTCGCACTGTACTTCCTGCGGACAAACACGGCCACAAACTGCCGGAAGACCATTGGTTTCTTTTAATACAGAGGCGGCTCCCAGAAAATCTTTTACTTCAATTTTTTTGATGAACTTCGGAATGTTAATACCTACCGGGCAACCCGTCATACAGGTAGGGTCAGGACAGTCGAGGCATCGCTGTGCTTCCAGTACAGCATTTTCTATGGGCAGGCCTGAATTTACTTCAATATTGCTTTTATTTCGAATATTGGGATCTTCTTCGGGCATTTTCACACGCTCGCGACCGGTTCTTTCCTTCGCTTTCATGCTTTTACGAATTGCTGCCCGCCATTCCTGGCTTCTTTCTTCCTTTAAATACTCCAGTATGTTTTCCATTATGATAAGGTTTCAGTGGTTTTCATATATCTTTCATAAGCTTCCAGTTCCTGGTCCTTATAGGCACCAAGGCGGGCCAACATTTCGTCAAAATCCACCTGGTGCGCATCAAACTCCGGTCCATCAACACACACGAATTTTGTTCTACCACCCACACTTACCCGGCATGCTCCACACATGCCCGTTCCATCCACCATTATGGTGTTCAGACTGGCGTATGTTTCAATATTATATTTTTTCGTTGTCAGGGCAGCATATTTCATCATAATAGCCGGTCCGATTACAACAGACAAATTCACTTTTTCCCTTTGGATTACTTCCTCCATACCAGCAGTAACCAGTCCTTTTTTTCCATACGAACCATCATCGGTCATGATGATCACCTCATCCGAAAATTTCCTCATCTGTTCTTCGAGAATAATCAGGTCCTTAGAACGTGCCGCCAGAATGGTGATCACGCGGTTACCAGCTTTCTTAAATCCTTCAACAATGGGCAACAAAGGAGCTACACCAACGCCACCACCTGCACATAATACTGTGCCTACTTTCTCAATATGCGTGGCTTCGCCTAAAGGTCCAACCACATCCGTCACTTCATCACCTGCTTCCAGATTGAATAGTTTCCCGGAAGTAACACCCACTTTTTGCACAACAAGCGTTATGGTGCCTTTTTTTTCATCTGCCGAGGCTATTGTCAGGGGAATTCTTTCGCCCTTTTTACCTATTTTAATAATGACAAAATGCCCGGGTTTACGGGTCCGGGCAATTTCTGGTGCATCAAGCACGAGCTTTACGACATTTTTTGAAAAGATCTCCTTTTCTAAAATTTTGCTCATATTTTTTTTCTGTTAAAGTTCGATTAATTCCGTTACCTTTAAGAAGGGTAAATTTAGGAAATATACAAGCCTCTAATCATTTAACATTTAGCTATTTACGCTATATTCAGATTATCAGGAAATTAGCTGTTTAATTTATATTTATTCTAATTGGAAGGTATTGGAAATGGTGATGCACAAAGACTATTTTCAGCAGATAACCTTGATATCATTCTGGCAATATTTCCTGCGGATTGAAACTTCTATTCAAATGAATCACGTAGATTCTTTTTTTACCATCCATTTTAACCAATACAGGATCATTAAATCGGATATGTTTGAAAAATTTTCCCTGCTGAACTACTTTTTGTTCTTCCAACTGTTTATATTGAATATAGCTTCTGGTGATCTCAGGCTGCACTGTAAAATAACCCACATCCATAGTAGTTACATTGTGGAAGAAGTGTGAACCTGATGATGCGTCCAGCGGAAAGTCATCGAGGCTTGTTTCTACGATGATTTTGGCATTAGAGATTTGATGCCACTTAACAGGAATACCAATCCAGCGGTCACGTGTTCCCCACCTTCCGGGACCGATCAGGATATACTTTTTATTAGATTCCTGCATCCGGGCATTGATCTGTTCAATTTCCAATGCCATTTCGAGGGTCTTACTCTTGTCGAATCTTTTGGGTTCAAGATAAATTACATCTTTTATATCTTCCACGCAACCGTTTCCCATACCTTTTTCAGATAAAAGAATAATGTTTTCTTTATCAATCTTCTTCAGATTTACATCGCATTTCTGCATGCTGCTTATCAGCGGCTTTATTTGAAGTAAGTAGAATGATGCCATTCCATTCTTATCTCTTTTAAGATCGACAGCATATTCTATTTCAATTGCTGTCCCCATGGCATCTTTACCCAATTCAAGTATCAGTTGCAGGGCTTTTGCCAGCTCGATATAATTGTGCTTTAAAATATTGGCAAAATCTATGATACGAGGCCCGCGTTTCCTAAGGCCAGGGTAAATCGTATTATTATCGGGGTCGTAAACAGATGCGCAATGTGTGAGTGTACCATGGCGTTCTGCAACCAACATATCAGATTCTGTAATTCCTGCCAATTCTCCTTCCAGTAAATCCAGGTTTTTACGATTCATATCTATAGCATAAAACCATACCTGCGAATTGTTGAATTGGTCTTTCAATGAATTGATACGTGTGGCCGGGTATTTGGGTGAGAATCTATAAGCGCGATTACCTTCCACCACGTATTTGCCCAATCCAACCGATGCGATTGCAAAGCCTTCTTCTGGTTTCATATGTGCAAAAGGGTAAAAGTTAAAAGACTGTGCCACACCGCTGATATGCGGATAATACAGATCATCGAACTGGTTACCTACCACTTCCTGGATCACGACAGCCATTTTTTCTTCTTCGATCTTATAATCAATGGCCTTTACATAACCTTTGGCCGTATTTGAATACACGGAAGCAAAAACAAGCTTAACTGCCTCGCAAACTTTTCTCAGCCTTAGCGCATGGTCAGAATGATTGTTAGGCAGCAGATATGTTTCAAAAATACCGGCAAAAGGGCGCATAAGTGAATCTTCAAATAAGCCTGAAGACCGGATAGCCAACGGCCTCTTTAATGTTTTGAGCAGGTGGTCGAGTTTCGAAACGAGTGATTTTGTCAGCTTCGCATTTATGAAAGCCTCTCGTATTTTTTCATAATTCTTTTCATCAACAACAACCGAAGCAAGGTTGTTATTAGCGATAAATTCTTCAAACTCACGTATGCCAATGATGAATGTTTTTGGTGTTCTGATCTTAATGTCAGTCAAATGTTGATCAAAATCATATTTATTGATCAGGGCGTTTATAAATGCCAGCCCCCTCCCTTTTCCTCCCAAAGAACCTTCGGCCAGTGTATAGATATTGTCTTCCGTTACTACCGATTTTGGGGTATAAGGTAAAATATTTCCGGAATCCTGCTCATTCCGGTTTTCTTTGATCATTAAAAGAATTGCATTGCGCAACTCTTCCGTATTTTTAAAGTCAGATACTTTTTTCGGATTTAAAATACTGGCAGCACGTATTTCGCCGCGTGCCATCAACCACATCGACAAGTGGTCACGGCTGGCATGAAACAATAGTGAGTCCTCTGGAATCTTATTCAACTGGTCTTCAAACATCTTTAAATTTTCAGCCCTCGAAATTTCATTGCCTTTCCCATCTTTAAACACAAAATCGCCAAAACCCAGGTAATTGGTTAAAAAACTTTGAATATCCTGGTACAGCGTTTCTGATTGTTTATGGATGAAGAGTGAGTTGTATTGTTTTGCCACGTCAGCATAAGTATGATCGGCAGATTGGAGAATTGTAGGCAGGTTTTTTAACTTTTTGTGGGCAAATTTGAGCAATTCAATACCGGCATCTTCATGCAATGTGCCATTTCTCTCAAATTTAACATCCGAGATCAAACAGAGCATATAATCCTTGTACTGATATAATATTTCGGTAGCTTCTTCAAAATTGGTGGCCAATAATATTTTAGGCCTCGCCCTCATTCTCAAAACTTTGTAAAGCTCATCTGTACCTACCTCCTCGATAATTTCCTTTGTCTGGTTCATCACCACATGGTATAGGAATGAGAGGTATCGGGTGTAGTAATCGGGGGAATCTTCTACCACCAGTATAACCCTCACTTTCCCAATTTTTGTGTCATTCTCCACATTGATCCTGTCTTCCAACAGTTTAATCATGGAAAAGAAAATACTGGTGTCACCATTCCAGGTAAATACTTTTTCTATGAAATCATTCTTCTTGATTTCCTCCGTAAAATATCCCAGGTCAGTATTGTTATTCAGTAACAAGTAAATAGGTATGTACGGGTATTGCTTTTTAATTTCCTCACTCACAAACAGCGGTGTCTTTTTGTCAACACCTACCATGTAAATAATCAGGTCGAAATGTTTATTTTGTAGATTTTCCAGAGCGAATTCTATCGAAGAAGCAGCTGTTATCCTGGGGATAGACGTTAAATTCAACTGACCATATTGTCCAAGCATATGTTCCGAAAAACGGCCTTCCTTTTCAATTGCATAAGCATCATACAGGCTTGAAATCAGAAGGATCTCCCGTACTTTAAAAGGCATCAGGTCATGATAAATATCCCGGTTATCAGTATATTTATTCAGAAATTTCTGTAAAAACTGGTTGTTGATAGAGTTCTTCACGTATAGATCTGGTTTAATGATGCTGTTTGACCCGTTTTTTTCATTGTGACTTATCCTGTTCAGATACCTGCTTATTAAACTGCTAAGATTTTGCAGAAAATTCTCCTGATCTTTTTGTTTTTTTTTGAGACCGTTTGCCTTTTGATGCTGTAAACTTAGTTTAATTATGCCCGTTTTTCCTTCATCTGACGAAAAAAAAACTTCTAAAACATTTCCTGTTTTTTTATAGCCTGACGAATGATACTGCTTATTCTCAAACTGTATCTGTAAACCTGAAAATCCAGCAAACCTTTGATGATTAGAATAGATTGAAACCAACTGGCTAAAGGTTTCTGTTGGTCCTTTATTATCATTCAATAAATGATTAATCGCATTCATGAATTCCAATGAGTCGGGATATTGAAAAGGATGGCCTGAAGGCATAAAATGCAGATTTAAACTTTACAAAGTTAATTTGAAATGTTGGATTAACATTTTGTATTTTCGCTTTTTTGTTAAAAATAAGTAATTCTCCAGCATGATCTCTGTGGCTATCCTTGATGAACACCCCGTTGCCTGCGATGCGCTTAAAGCACTGTTATTTGATGCTGACGACATTGAAATAACTGGATGTTCCACCACTTATAGGGAACTCAACAACAAGCTTTCAGAAAATCAAATTCATGTGGTGTTGCTGGTGCTTTACCAACCGGATGAAAATGACATTGAAAGTATACGCCTTTTAAATCAAAGGTTTACAAAGGTTAAAATACTTGTGCTTTCAATGTTTAAGAATGAACGTTTTATTTTAAAAATGATCAAGGCCGGTGCCAAAGGGCACGTAAGCCGCGATACCAACCGTTCCGAGATCCTTGAAGCCATATATACACTCAGAAATGGCTATGAATTTTATGCCAAAACCATCACAAACATTCTATTAAGTAGCTATTTAAGCGATGATCAGATTGATATAAATGAAAAGGAAAACCGGCAAAAAAATTTATCGGATAGGGAGATGGAAGTTTTTAAATTGTTTGCCGAGGGATTTTCGAACCGTGAAATCGCGGAACAATTGTTCATCAGCATCAGGACTGTAGAAACCCACAAAAACAATATCATGAAAAAGATCAATATTAAAACAACTGTTGATCTGGTGAAGTTTGCCATAAAAAACAACATCATTGACCTCGACTAATTTATTGCAACGGGTTTTTAACAAGAACCTATTGGTTGATATCAGGTTCTGGATTTTGGCATTTGCCCTGTTAAGACTCTACGGAATAACATATCCTCCGCTTGAAGTCGCACATAACTGGCGGCAGACAACGGTAACCATGGTGGCCCGAAATTTCTATGAAATAAGTCCGGATATTTTGCACCCACGAATTGATATTGCAGGTGACAAAACAGGCATTACCGGTATGGAATTCCCCCTGTTCAATTACCTTATTTATTTGGTTTCGTTGTTTTTTGGCTATGAGCATTGGTATGGAAGACTCATTAACCTGGCGGTTTCCAGTTTGGGTATTTTTTTCTTTTTTAAGCTTGCTAAAAAGTATTTTAGACCTGACATTGCTTTTTACGCGGCATTTATCCTGCTGGTTTCTTTTTGGTTTTCATACTCCAGGAAGATCATGCCCGACACCTTTGCCTCTTCTCTTGTGCTGATTTCGCTGTATTATGGCTCTAATTACCTCGACAAAAAGGCTTCAAATATCAACCTGTTGTTTTACTTCCTTTTCGGATTGGCCGGTATGCTGGCGAAACTACCTGTAGCTTACTTTTGGATATTTTACGCAATATTGTTTTATTCAAAAGATGTAACACTCCGCAAGAAATTCATTTTCAGTATCGTGAGTGTTACACTAGCCATTCCCGTATACTACTGGTATTTTATTTGGGTGCCTCATTTAGTGGAGGCATATGGCTTTTGGCATTTTTATATGGGCGACCCTTTTGTAAAAGGCATTAAAGATGCGGTGGCTTATTATCCGAGGATTTTAAACCACTTTTATGAATCGGCAATAAGATATAGCGGCTTTATAATGATGTTAACAGGTATTTTTTATGCATTCTTTAAAAAGAACCGGATTTTACGGGCCATCTTCTTCCTCTCTCTTTTCGCGTTTACGCTTATCGTTTTTAAATCGGGAAGGACTTTTGCGTTTCATTCGTATTACATCATACCTTTCATTCCCGTATTAGCACTTTTTGCCGCTTACGGGATCAGCCAAATTCAAAACAAAAAGATTGTATACGGCATCCTTATGCTTATAAGCATTGAAGGATTATTGAACCAATGGAATGATTTTGTTATAAAACCTGATGAAAAAGCACTGACACATCTTGAAACTGACCTGAACAAAGTATCAAATCACGATGATTTAATTGTAATAAATAGCAATAATGTGCCCACCCCCATGTATTTCGCGCACCGGAAAGGCTGGGTTACCAGCAATGAGAACTTACTCGATAAGTTGTACCTGGAAACGTTGAAGGAAAAGGGTTGTGAATTTATCCTGGTACTTAAAAACACTTTTGGTGAGGATATACCATTGAATAAGGAGATCCTATTTGAAAATGAGCACTACAAAGTATACAAGAATTAAACATTTATTTTTTGCCAGATCATGTCTTTTAGTTTCGTAAGGCCTTTTTGGGCAACCGATGAAATAAAAATATGCGGTGTGTCCGGTAGTTCTTTTTCAATTTCCGCTTGCAATTCCTCGTCCAGCATATCCGATTTAGAGATAGCCAGTATGCGCTCCTTATCCATTAATTCAGGATTATACTGCCTGAGTTCGTTTAACAGCACCTGATACTCCTTTTTGATGTCATCACTATCAGCAGGCACAAGAAAAAGCAATATCGAATTTCTTTCAATATGTCTCAAAAAACGAAGTCCAAGTCCTTTGCCTTCGTGCGCGCCTTCAATAATACCGGGGATATCAGCCATAACAAAAGAATAACTATCGCGATAAGAAACAATACCCAGGTTGGGGCGTAAAGTGGTAAAAGGATAATCGGCAATTTCAGGTTTGGCAGCTGAAACTACAGAGAGCAATGTTGATTTTCCGGCATTCGGAAAGCCAACCAGTCCTACGTCAGCCAATATCTTTAATTCAAAAACGATGCTTGCTTCCTCGCCTTCTTCTCCAGGTTGTGCATATTTGGGTGCCTGGTTCGTAGACGTTTTAAAATGGTCGTTACCAAGTCCGCCCCTTCCACCTTTAAGCAGGATTACTTTCTCCCCGTCTTCAGTGATTTCGCCTACAATCACATCCGTTTCCTGATCTTTTGCAATAGTGCCCAATGGTACTTCTATCAGAATATCTTTGCCACTTGCCCCTGTGCTTCGCTGGGCGCTTCCTGATGCTCCATTATCTGCCCGTAAGTGCCGCGCATACCGCAAATGCAGCAAAGTCCATAATTGGGCGTTACCTACCATAACAATATCACCACCTTTGCCGCCATCACCACCATCAGGGCCACCTTTTGGTAAATACTTTTCTCTGCGAAAATGCGCCGAACCGGGGCCACCATTGCCTGAACGGCAAAATATTCTCACATAATCAACAAAATTTGATGCAGACATATAGCTGTATTTATAAAACCATTTAAGCTGCAAAGGTCTTAAATATTCCCATTAAAAACTTACTTTTGCATATCAAACCCAATGAGATGATAAAGCATGACGAAAAAGATACCGAAGAAAAAATAAAAGTTGGTATCACACACGGCGATGTAAATGGGATCAGTTATGAAATTATGATCAATGCATTGCATGATCATCGCATATGCGAAATGTTTACACCCGTCATTTATGGTTTATCCAAAGTCCTTTCTTTTCAGCGCAAAAATATGGGCGCTAACGATTTTAACTACAAAATTGTGAATAATGCCCGGCAGGCATACCAGAAGAAAGTAAACATTGTAAATATCAGTAATGATGAGGTAAAGATCGAATTTGGCTCATCGACAAAGGAAGCCGGCGCATTGGCATACAAAGCGCTGGATATCGCCTGTAATGATTTACGATCAGGAGACATACAAGCACTTGTAACAGCGCCGTTGAATAAAGCAAATATCCAGTCTGACGATTTTAATTTTTCTGGTCATACCGAATATCTTACGTCTTTTTTTAGCGCTGAATCAGCATTGATGCTAATGGTATTTAACGACGTGAGAATTGGTACAGTTACCGGTCATCTGCCTTTAAAAAAAGTGGCCTCAACCATAACACCTGAATTGATTCTTACCAAGCTTGACATCCTACATCATTCGTTAGGCCTGGATTTTAATATCCGGAAACCAAAAATCGCTTTGCTCAGCATTAATCCGCATGCCGGCGATGATGGTGTGATTGGAAATGAAGACAATGAGGTAGTTATACCCGCCATAAAGCAAGCCAAAGAAAAAGGTTACCTGGTATATGGCCCTTATCCGGCAGATGGCTTTTTCGGGTCGGGTGCTTTTAAAAAGTATGATGCCACACTAGCCATGTACCACGATCAGGGCCTGGTGCCATTTAAAATTCTCGCATTTGAAGGTGGCGTGAACTTTACGGCTGGTTTGCCTGTCGTAAGGACTTCACCGGCACATGGCACGGCATACGATAAAGCAGGAAAAAATATTTCAAGCTGTGATGCCATGCGACAGGCACTCTATCTCGCCATCGACATCTACAAAAACAGGCAGGCATACGAAAAAAGAAATGCAAATCCTTTAGGCTCCGGATTGATCGAAGATTATAAGGACAAGAATCATAAAGACACCACACAGGACAGTCGAGAATAATACAAAGGTATAAGCCGTTATTAGTAATTTACGGGAACAAAACCCAAAACATGTCATGCTTCACAATATTTATAGCAGTACTGAAATTGCTGAAATCATAGGTGCGAAAGTCATTTCAGAAACCTCAACTGATATTCAGATTAAAGACATCCTTGTTGACAGCCGGCGGTTAATTACACCATATCAATGTGTGTTTTTTGCTTTAATTACCAACCGGGGCAACGGGCACAAGTATATTTCTGATTTGTATGAAAAGGGGGTACGGGCATTTGTGGTGTCCCAGATACCTGCAGATCGTTCAACTATGAATGATGCCGTTTTTCTGGAGGTTGATAACACCCTGGCATCACTACAGAAACTGACAGCCCAGCACCGCAGTTTTTATAACATTCCCGTGATAGGTATAACAGGAAGCAATGGAAAAACCATCATTAAGGAATGGTTGTATCAACTGCTGGTAACCGACAAAAAAATCATTCGAAGCCCAAAAAGTTATAATTCACAAGTTGGCGTTCCTTTATCCGTATGGCAATTAAACAGTGAGCATGAGCTGGCAATTTTTGAAGCCGGTATATCAGAACCTGAAGAAATGCAGCATCTGCAAAAAATCATCAGGCCTACTATCGGCATCTTTTCAAACATCGGCCAGGCACATGATGAGAATTTTATCAATACCCAACAGAAAATTGGTGAAAAACTAAAGTTGTTTACAAAGGTGGACTCACTCATTTATAGTGCAGATCATAAGGAATTGAAGGAAATCATCATTAAAAGTGGCATACTCAGTAATATCAGCACCTTTTGTTGGGGGAAATCAGATGACTGCGATCTTAAGATTCGCACTATCGAAAAACAAGCTAAAACCACGCGAATTGAGGGAATTTTCCATGAAGGCAACATAGAGATTTCAATTCCTTTCACAGATAATGCATCCATAGAAAATGCGATACATTGCTGGGCTACCATGCTTTTTTTGGGGATAAATCCAAGTGATATTTCAGAAAGAATGATGGCGCTTACACCAATCGCGATGCGCCTTGAATTGAAAGAAGGTATCAACAACTGCACAATCATAAACGATGCCTATAATTCAGATTTTAATTCGCTGGGTATCGCACTGGATTTCCTTATCCAGCAAAACCAGCACCGCAATAAGCTGGTTATTTTATCCGACATATTGCAAAGTGGCAGGAATGAAGTGGACCTGTACACGGGAGTAGCTGCTTTGCTTGAACAAAAAGGCGTTGATGAAATAATTGGCATTGGGCCTGCCATCACAAGACAGGGAGATAAATTCACTATTAAGAAAACCTTTTTTACCACTACAGAAGCCTTTCTGCAAACGTATCCATTTGGGAATTTTAACCACCAGTCGATTCTTTTAAAGGGTGCACGTATTTTTGAGTTTGAGCAGATCAGTCGGATCCTGCAGCAAAAGCTCCACGAAACCGTGATGGAAATCAACCTCGATGCATTGGTAGCAAACCTGAATACCTATAAATTATTGCTGTCACCCGCCACCCGCATTATGGCAATGGTAAAAGCTTTTTCCTATGGTAGCGGCGGATTTGAAATTGCCAATATTCTGCAATTTCATCGGGTTGACTATTTAGCGGTAGCATATGCTGATGAAGGTGTGGAATTGAGAAAAGCAGGTATTACAATGCCCATTATGGTAATGAGCCCCGAAGAATACGCCTTTGATACGATGATCAGGCACCAGCTTGAGCCTGAGATTTTCAGTTTCAGAGCACTCAGGCTACTTGAAAAGGCTATAAAACGTGGTGCCATCCCCCAAAATAAGCCTGTTAAGGTCCATATAAAACTTGATACCGGCATGCACCGGCTAGGGTTTGATGAAGTGGAAATTGATGAGCTAACCGAAAGGCTGAAGAAAAACCCGATGATTTATGTACAGTCCATTTTCAGTCACCTTGCCGGCAGCGATAAACCGGATTTAGATGACTTTACACACCGTCAGATTGAAAGCTTCACAAGGATGAGCGAACATATCATTTCTGCTTTTGACCACGAAATTTTCAGGCATATCCTTAACTCGGCCGGAATCGTAAGGTTTCCACAGGCACATTTTAGTATGGTGCGTCTAGGCATTGGTTTGTACGGTATCAATACAATCAAACAAAATAGCCAGAAACTGGAAAATGTAGCAAGTTTGCGTTCGGTAATCGCACAAATCAGGACTGTTAAAAAAGGTGAATCGGTTAGCTACAACAGGAGCTTTATTGCCGAAGATGATATCAAAGTGGGTATTGTTTCAATAGGCTATGCTGATGGACTGCTCAGGTCGCTGGGTAACAACAATGTTAACTTGCTTGTTAATGAACAATTAGCGCCGATTATTGGAGATATTTGTATGGATATGTGTGTAATCGACCTGACAAATATTGATGCCAGAGAAGGCGACGATGTGATCATATTCAATGCCAGCCATCCCCTCGAAAAGCTTTCAGAGGCGGCACATACCATCCCCTATGAAATCCTCAGCCGGATTTCACGAAGGGTTAAAAGGGTTTATTATCATGAATAATAGGGCTAAATTGTTATCTCTACTTTTAGATATCAAGTAGTAGAGTTTGGACCAATGAATATGCTGTCCTAAGCTAATGTTGGATGCAGGAATTCAATCCCGTTCACGTATTTTGAACTCTTTGTAAGACGAAAAGGAAGTTTGTTGGTAACAAGTGGGGCGATGTCATCATATTTTCTTTCATATTTCAACTCTACAATCACATTCTCGCACGAATATGATTCCAGAAAATTGTTGTTGTTGCCTCCAATACCAAAGTAATTTAATTCATTGTCTATGGTCAGCCGGAATTTCTGATCAAAACTGAGAAAATATTTTCTTCGGTATCTGTTAAGCAGGGCCGGTTTAAAGTGCAATAAATTCTCCAATGCCCAGAGTGGCAAATCTGAATTTCTGAATATTTCGAATAGTTGATCCTGGTTTAAATTTTCGTCGACCCTGAAGGGTTGTAAGGAGAACGAAATTTTATTGCCCAGCATGCCTTCCCTGATCTTAAATTCCAGTACTGGCTTGGAAATTATGCCCTGCACTTCACCGTACCACCTTATCCTGGCCTTTCTGCGACTCGATTTACCTGATATATTGTCATAATAGAAATCAAACTCGGTGGTATCGAGATAAATATTGTTTACATTTCTTGGATGGAAAATAGGCGAGAATGCAGCCGGGTGCAACCTGATCTGTTGCTCCAGGGCGTGATCTGTCATGGCATCTACCATGAACTTTCGCTCGTAGCGTGCTACTTCTTCGTTAAAGGGTGGGAAAAACATAGAATAGTTCTAAAACGACTTACTTTCTACAAATGAAATTCTGACACTTTCGCCGTATTTTTCAACAAGTTGCTTAAATTCATCAAGTTTTTCCGGACGTGGTGAATCCACCAGAAATGAAGCCTCAATGATCTCTCCATTTTCATCATACCTTTTTAAATGCGACTTCCCGAAAATCGTTTTTATAGCATCTGTTATATCCGTTAAGGTAGCATCTCCTGCTTTAGCTGAAAAATTAAGGTATAAATTCTGATGTTTTGACCGGTTTCCCTTAAGAAAGAATCTGCCCCATAAAATGAGCATAGCCACACCAAAAGCTACCAATACCACCAGGGTTTGATTGGCACCAAGGCCAAGTCCGATCGCGATAGCGAAAAACAGATAAGCCAACTCTTCAGGCTCTTTAATAGCTGCCCTGAAACGAACAATTGAGAGCGCACCTACCAAACCCAAAGATAGAGCCAGCGACGACTTCACAATTGAAATGATCAGCATGGTGGTGAAAGCGATGAGCAAAAACACCCCGGCAAACTGCTTCCGGTTGGAAATGGTTCTTGCACATTTGATATACGTATACTCAAGTATGATGGCCAAAACAATAATGACTACTGAATTAATCAGGAAATCTGTAATTGAGATTTGCTGTTCCTGGGTTATTAAAAACTTCTGAAAAAGGTTCCACCTGTTATCCATGGTAATGTTTTAAATATCAGTATATTTTTTTGAAGATGCAAAGTTAGAAAAATTAAGAATCCCCACAATTTTAACAAATTATAAAATTAAGGTAAAGTATAGTCTTCCAGCATTCCCAACCGATCTCTCTCCCCCTGCAATGCGATCAGGTTAAAGTTTACAATACCTGACTCATCAATTTCTACAAATAAATAATTATCATTTACGCCCGACCCCATGCCACTGGCAATGTAGGTTATATTTGAATCTTTATAATACATAAAAGGTTCAGCGGCATTGCTGGCGCCCAAATCACCGGCAATCAGACATACACGTTTCGGGTAATTTTGCAGCATCGGTTCAATGGTACACCAGTAATTCGTTGTGTCGGGAGTGTAAGGCGGCCAGTTCAATACAATATTTTTAAATACTGTATGTTCATCCCACCAGATTAATTGATGCATAAAAATGAATACATTATTAATTTGTGATACATGTTCATCGAGCACATCGGTTAAAAAACTTAATTGATCGTCTGATATATTCCAGTTATCAAGATTCGCATCCAATAAAATAAAGAGGTTTTTAAATTCCAGAAAATAACCAAACGTTTTGTAATCATTATCTGGATCGCCATAACGCCGCTTGTATAATTCATAATCATATGTATCGTGGTTACCTGGTGCAAAAAAAACCGGCATGCCCAGTTCTTTCAATTCTTCATCAATAGCATCCCAACTTTCCTCATCACTGCTTTGCACTATATCACCAGTTAAAATACCAAAAGAAACGCCCGAATAGGTTTGAATGAAATTAAATTCATTTCTAAATGGTGGATGGAATCCCTTCTCTGTAGTTCCAGGCTTTCCATAGGTATGTCCGGCAACAAAAAAAGCGCTCTTTTGCTCAGTTTCCAGAGGTTTTTTACTACACGAATAAAGGCTTAGAATAATAATGAGGAATATGATAAGTGCTTTCAACCTGTAAAAAGATTTCTGAATTATTTATTAATAAAAAGTCTTGGCCAGATTTTCTTTATCCCCTGCTATAAGCTCACCATCAATAATAACTTCTGAGCCAATTTCAATTAAATTAGGGGTTTTTGAATTTCGTATCGGAGTGTTTTTTAAAATCATTTGTGCAGACCCGTATTCCGGCTTTTTTTGTAATAATACAATGCCATAATTACAATCGTAAACACTTGAATTGCTCACAATCACAGTACTTAAATCTTTTGATGCGAGGCCAATGTTTGAGCGGGTAATATGTGTATTTTCAACCGTCAGTTGCGAATTTTCACCTCCACTTATGCCTTTATCACCAGCTTCAGTTATATCAGTATCCACAATTCGAATCTGGCTGCCTGAAAAGTCAATAGCATCGTTACCAATATTACGGAATAATGAGTTACTGACCACGCCTGTACAAAAATCAGAATCGAAAGCGTCGCCATAAATATTTTCAAATGTGGCTTTTTCAAGTTTGAAATCGGATCGTATAGTGTTCAAGGCATCTTCACATTGGTTTCGGTAGAATATGGTATTGCTGATATTTACATCCGATTCATAAAAATTAACCGCACCTGTTAGCGTCCATCCTTTGTAATTGAGGGTGTTTAAATTTTCAAATACCACATGGTCCAGCTTTGATCGTTTACCCGCCTGCAACACGGTAAAACCGTTGGCGGTAAAGTCAGATGAGGTAATTCTAATTTTTTGGCTTTCCGTACCTTTCATTTCAACGGGCGAATAAGAAATCAGCAAGGCACTTTTTACCAGGTCCAGCACTGCTCCCGGTTCAAACTTCAGCAGGTAACCCGCGGGAATAATGACGGGCTGGTCAACTACATGGATGCCGGTTTTAACGGTCAAAGTATTGCCATTTCTCCTGATAAAAGATCTATAATTTTCCAGGTTCGATTTTTCCACTAATTCCTGCTGGGATGTGAGGCCTGATGGATAAGGCCAGGGCATAATTTCCGTAGAAAAAGATTCAATTCCGTTTGGTGTTATGAAGAAAAGGTGCATACTTCCTGTGTCGGAAACGATCACGGTTTTATCTGCCAAACCTCCTTTATATGCTTTCAGCTTTGGTTCGGGATGCTGATAGTAGTTATCAATATATTTACCATTACCTGTTCCGAGGATAATAATATCGCCTGGAAAATAATTCTGAACGCATATACGAACACTGTCATTTATAATTTCCTCTATATAAGCATTTACAAAATACTTTGGTGTTTCTTCAAAAACCGTAGAATCGGTAAAGGCGAGCCTTTTCGCATACAATTTGAATTCCGGATTTTGTTGTTTTGTATTGATCTCTTTTTCCAATTCAGGTAAATAGGAACGAATATCTGAAGCTACTTCGGGATATCTTGAAAAATCAAATCTAATTCCCGGAAACTCAAGATTTATCAGCGAATCGTAAAATAAAGTTTCGTTTTCAATCTCAAGTAGCTTTTCAGAAATATAATTTGCATTGCTGAATTTTTTTAAAAAGAAGAGATATCTGTTGGTAAATACACTATCGGTAAATAAATTTGCCATCAGGAATTCGTGGGGTAAAAGGCTGTCGCCTGAATTTAAAGAAATATAAGCATAGTTGTTTTTAATACCCGGGTTTATCCTGCTTTTATCTGAAAAACCATCAAATGCAATAGGCTCCAGCTTACACAAAACCGGGTTAAAATAAAAGCGCTGATTATGCCAGGCCATGCCATGTCGTGCCTGGGTTATTTCAAGCATGGCATAATATTTCGCCAGTTGATCGAGATCAAATATTTTTCCGGGAGGTAAAAGCTGATTCTTATATTGATGTGCCAGTTTTTGGGCGTTTAAAAATTGGTTATACAGCACCTCGTTTTCCATCATACCTGATTGTTTAAAAGGTTTAATAACCGAAGCCTGGTAATGAGGCATCTGCGGCCACGATTCTTCGATAGAAATGCTGTATTTCTGAATTTGCCAAAAGGCATCTTCGGTAAATTTAATAATAGGCCCTTCTCTTCTGTTTCGCGACTCGACCAATTGCTTTTCAAAATGTTCTTCCCAGGCATAAAGCCCTCTAGATTCGTTATTCACAATTAAAGGAATGAAACCATACCTTGTCGTTAGAATGTCCTCAATATCAAACATTTTATGTGCTACCCATTCATTTAAAAAGCCTCTTGCCAAAGGCGTATGAACAGAAAATGTCCGTAAATGGTTCCAACTATATCCTTTTCTCATCTTAATCCGGAACGACCATTTATCACCTCGCAGGTGGTCCAGCCAATCACCTTTTAGACGAACTTTAGACTTCATCATATCACCATCAGCAAAAACAATGGCTTTTACCCAGTCATTATCAGAAGTTTGTAAAATGCCTGCCTCAAAAGCTTCTTTTCGTTTATCCAGTATTTTTAAATAACCCGAAGAATCGAAAACAATGGTAAGGGGCTCTTCATTAAATTTTGGGTATTTCTTTTTAGCGAGCCTTTCAATTGTAAAATTGTCGAAAAGTACGGTATCGGAGCCATTGTTCCACACATAAAAATTAAGCTCATCCATGTAAAATGTGGGTGGTGTATATATTTCCAATTCCAATTTCTCCCAGCCATTACTCATCTTTTCGACAGCAATTGATGTAGCCAGGTAAAACATTTTGGCGTTTTTAGCTGCAGCGACTATAGCACCCTTATCATTTTTCGACTTCCGCCATACACTTATTTTAAAATACCAATCTGGGCCGGCATTCTTAATCCTGTAATGAAATGCATATGCTTTTTGCGGTGTTGTTAGCGCAGCATAATCACCTTCAAAAGATTCAATGTTAGTTTGCAGTTTGCCGCCATCAAAAAGCACTGACGAATCGTTTTCAGCTAAAAATTTATCGCCTTTTTTGTTTAGCTTTTCGGCACCAGATTCATAAGCTTCGTCTACCTGAAACTCGTCGTTACGAACACAGGAAACTATTGCTAATAATATAAGAACCAGAAAAACGCTATAATGAAATTTCAACTTTAAGTTCAACATGTCAGCGTATTTTTTTGCAAAGATATTAGAATTAAAAACTATGCACCTAACCGGCAAACGAAAAAAAGAGGCGAATAATATGAAAGAGGTATTATTTGTTTTCAAGCATATAGATAGCGTCTTCCCTAAGCATTTCTTCAAAAGATATTTTTTTGTTACCAGCCTTTTCCCTAATGCTCCTCACCCAGTTTTCATCCCGTAAAATCGTATCTATCTGTTGTTGTATATCTTCCTCTTCTACCATCTTCTTAGCCTGATAAAAGATCATTTCATTTAATTTACAATTATATTTTTTCGCTAATGATCTAATACTATCTAGCATTTCACTATTGGATTTTATCAGATGCTGCCTGTCCGAAATACGGTTATAGGTATCATACAACACCGGATACTGATGTTCAAATAAATATTTTGCCTCATCAATCACAAGGTCTTCATATAAGCGGTTTTCAACATCTGACTTGGCTGTAAGTTTATCAATAAGTTTTTGATTACTAGTTACATAGTTAATGTATGATTTAAGGCCATTCCTGATCATAAAATCATTTTTATCCAAATTGTAATAATGATTGGTGGCATTTAATAAAAGTGTATTGCCAAGACTCATTTCTTTAACAACAGCTTCCTTTATCACTTTGCTAAACCAACCGGCATCCAACACAATGTCGTTCATATAATTATAAACTGGATCCTGAATATAATCAGGCGTATACAGATAATACAATTGATCTATCAGTTTCCAGTCGAATATATTTAAAAAGCGCTCGGTTACCATTACAAACACAAAATCCATTTGTTCAACTTCTTCTTTCAGGTTGATATCTGAAGTATA
>JAZBOW010000049.1:0-3524 GCA_036351335.1 Bacteroidales bacterium
AGTGGGTATTACAATGGCCAATCTCTCGATACTAAAGAAGGGAAAAGCCAAAGCCATTCGTTTTTCCACGCTGGAATTAATTTGCGAAGTGCTGGATTGCCAGCCGGGAGATATCCTGGAATTTGAAAAAGAAGGAGAAAAATAAAAATTTAATTAGCCTACTTTCATTCCGTTGGTCATTTTTCTTTCCGGTTGCAGCAACACCACAGAGTTGTCTTCGCTATACACACCCATCACCAGGCATTCGGAAATGAAATTGGCAATTTGTTTGGGTGGGAAATTTACAACTGCAATTATTTGCTTATTCAACAACTCTTCTTTGGTATAGAGATCTTTGATCTGGGCGCTGGATTGTTTGATGCCCAGTACACCAAAATCAATGGTTAAGCGGTAGGCGGGTTTCCTGGCTTTCTGAAAATCTTCTACAGCAATGATCGTTCCCACCCGCATATCTACTTTTTCAAAATCGTCCCAACTGAGCATAAGTCATATGTCTTTGTAATCTTCAAATATCAATAATCAAATCACAAAAAACAAATAATATTCAAAAAACCAAACAACCGTTTGAATATTTGATTATTGGGATTTATTTGAAGTTTGGAGCTTGAAATTTGGAATTTAATTAAAATTTGGAGCATTAGTATCCAAACACCCCATGTTCGGAAACAATGGTCAACATTTTCTTTTCTGAGGATTCACATCGGCCAATAATTCTTGCATCAACACCAAATGACTTTGAAATATGGATGAGGTCGTTAGCATACGCTTCAGGCAGGTACAACTCCATTCTGTGCCCCATATTAAACACCTGGTACATTTCCTTCCAATCCGTTCCTGATTGCTCCTGGATGAGTTTAAACAAAGGTGGTGTTGGGAACATATTGTCTTTCAGAATATGTAAATCGCCGATAAAATTCAGCACCTTGGTTTGTGCACCACCGCTGCAATGGATGATACCACGGATTTGGCTTCTGAATTGCTCAAAAGCTTTTTTCAAGATAGGCGCATAAGTCCGGGTAGGGGACAGGACCATTTTTCCAACATCCATGCCTTCAATTTCAGATGCATCCGTCAGTTTCATATGACCTGAATAGACCAGGTCTTTGGGAATCCCCGGATCAAAACTTTCAGGATATTTTTTGGCCAATTCATGATCAAAAACATCATGCCGTGCCGAGGTTAATCCATTGCTTCCCATACCACCATTATAGGTGTCTTCGTAGGTTGCCTGACCGAATGATGACAGTCCGACAATCACATCGCCAGCCTGTATATCATTTTCAATCACCTGTTCTCTTTTCAGCCTTGCTGTAACTGTTGAATCAACAATAATGGTACGAACCAGGTCACCCACATCAGCAGTTTCGCCTCCTGTAAGGTGCATGCTTACACCGTACCTGTTCATTTTTTCAATGAATTCTTCAGTGCCTTCAATAATGGCTTTGATCACTTCGCCCGGAACCAGGTTCTTATTGCGGCCAATAGTAGACGAAAGTAAAATGTCATCTGTAATACCTACACAAAGCAGATCGTCGGTATTCATTACGATGGCATCCTGCGCAATACCTTTCCAAACGGAGAGGTCACCGGTCTCTTTCCAGTACATATAAGCCAGTGACGATTTGGTTCCTGCACCATCTGCATGCATCACATTGCAATATTGCCTGTCATTACCAAGTATGTCAGGTATAATCTTGCAAAAAGCATTTGGATAAAGGCCCTTATCGATATTCATTATCGCTGCATGCACATCTTCCTTGGATGCCGAAACGCCTCTTTGGTTGTATCTGGAATCTTTATTCTTCAAAAGTCAACTTCTTCGTTTCCGTGTTGTAAGAATAAATGCCGAATTGTTTTAGAAAATCATCGCCGAAAACGAGGTCATAATTCAGTTTATGGGTTACTTTTAACTGAACGTCTTTTACCGTTTTATTGGCAATTCGAATTTCTTTGATATTGATGATGGCACGGTCAGCGATGGTATTGTCTGCCAGAATTTTTTCCGGATCACCTTCAAAGCTGTCTTTGCTGATAGCTCCCCATTTTAGTAAATCGAGCGCTTTTTCAAGCGAGATCATGGGTTGCGAGGTTTTGTCGTAGGCAAATTCCTCATTGTAGCCTTCGATCACACATGATGAAATATAAATGCCGGTTTTGGCTTCTTCCCTGAAGAACACGGCATTGTCCTCCGGATTTAGCAGGATGTTGACGTCGGCGATATTCACATTGGTGGCCTGCGGTACATAATCTTTTCTCAATACCCTGAATTCTGTACGACGGTTTAATTGGTGTGCCGCTTCCTTTTCAGAATTAGAAGCAAGTGAATTGATAAAATCATCATCAAGTGTGGTGCCTTCGGTAAAGAGAAAATCATCACGCATGATGTTCTTTTTAAGTGTTCGTGGCACATGCTCCCCATAGCCTTTGGCAACAAGTCGCTGGGGCTCAATCCCTCGGATGATCAGGTAATCGACGACAGATTGTGCCCTGCGCTGCGACAAAATATCATTGCGTTCATCCGTATCCCTTGTATCGGTATGGGCTGCAAGTTCAATAACCAGGTTTGGATTGTCGCGAAGGGTTTGAATGAGTCCCTGCAATGAGTCCTGGTATTGCGGTTTCAAATCCCACTTGGCCAGGTCGTAAAGAATTTCGGGTAATACAACCGGTTCTGCAGGGATAGGTTCCAATAGGAAGTCCTTTTCAAAATCTTTACTGAACTCAACTCCAACGGTTGTGATCGTGCCCCTTGTATTAAAATAATTGGGTTTGGTCACAATGATATCATAAGTCGTATTGGTTTCCATCTGGCTTTTGCCGAAGGAATAAAAACCATCTTGGTTGGTTATGGTTGTTACTGACAGACCACTGGATCCGACCAGTTTGACAGAAGCATTTTCTACCAGCAACAGGGTGCGGTCGTCTTTAACGGTGCCCGACAGGGTAAACTCGAGGGAAGGCTGGATGAAGTACCAGATGTCTTCTTCTCCACGGGTTCCTGATCTATTGGAGCTGATGTACCCAAATTCTTCCTCAGGATGAAAAGCAATGCCAAAATCATCATGGCTTGAATTCATCGGGTATTTCAGGTTTTGTGGAACGCCCCATTCACCTGCCGTATCTATGGTGGCAACAAATACATCCAATCCACCCATGCCGCCATGACCGTCGGATGCAAAGTACAGCGTGGTGTCGTTTCTTAAAAACGGGAACATTTCATCTCCCGGTGTATTCACTACATTGCCAAGGTTTAAGGGTCTTCTGAAACCATCAGATTTTGAATCGCGGTAAGCTACCCATATATCTTTTCCACCCATACCGCCTTTTCTGTCGGCGGAAAAGTAGATGATCAGTTCACTCTCGCTTACGGTGGGCTGACCGATGGTCGACATGGTATCAATTCCTTTAATGTCCACCATTTCAGGCTCATTCCAGTTACGTCCTGTCCGGCGCGCCAGATACACCTGGCAACCTGATTCTTTTTGTGCATCGTTGTGGCAACGCGTAAAATACAGGGTGTTGAA
>JAZBOW010000050.1:0-2607 GCA_036351335.1 Bacteroidales bacterium
GAAGTGGGCGTTTGTGACAGGAGACAGGGTGGATTCTTCACCGGCGATTGGTGCGGACGGTACCGTATACGTGGGCTCTGAGGACGACAATTTATACGCCATCAACCCGGACGGTTCACAGAAATGGTCCTTTGCAACCGGAAATAAGGTGGATTCTTCGCCGGTGATTGCTCCTGACGGAACCATTTACATCGGATCCAGTGACGATAGGCTTTACGCCATCGACAGCAATCCCGGTGGGTTGGCACGGTCTTCCTGGCCGATGTTTCATCATGGTGTTAAACATACAGGCAAGGTTGCCGGCCAAATTCCCGTTCTAAAAAAGGTAATATCGGTGCCCTATTTGCTGCTGCTAGGCGATTAACGTGTTTCCAAAATAGCACTGGCAAAAATAGATTTAAGACAAAGGACATCAAAGCAAAGCCTAAGAAAGGGGACCTCCAGAAGAATATTAATAACTGTTAAGGAATTAAAGCAATCTGAGTCGGCTAAATTTGTTCCTCTTATCAGGATTTATGCAATTGCCTCTTCTTTAGCGGGTACAGCAAATGCCGGAATTTATCACCACCCGATACGTGTCATCCGCTATATAAGTGTCATCCGCTATAAGGGTTGGTTCGACGTATGATATTGCCCATATAGCTGCACTTTTATTGTCAGTCAATGGTGCCTGGATTGCAGGACAGATGATACGCAGATGGAGGTGTAAGATCTATGAGGGCTTTCAAATATTAAAGTTTTGAATTGGATGATAAAAGGAGGTGTAAAAAATCGGTAATATCAATTTTTCCATAAATGACCACCGTTCCATCTTCAATTCAAAAAATAGTGTTTTTTCAAGATCACCTTTTCACCTTTTGCTATTGATAATCTGCGCTGTGTTCGTTGGTGAGACCACAGTCATGATCATATTAGCGTACATGCCCAATTCCCCAGTATGGTCCGAAGCCCTTTTCGATTCAGCTATGCTGGTTGTGTTGCTTTTCCCGGTGCTGTATTTTTTTATTTTTCGGCCTTTCGTCCACCAGATTGATTATCTCAAAAAAGCTGAACAGGCGGTCAGAGAAAGCGAAGCACGCTTCAAACAGATTTTTGAAGGATCTCCCATCGGAATTGCCGCCTATGATAACGATGGCCGCTTATTAAAAAGCAACCAAGCCTACCTGGATATTTTTGGAATTTCTGACGATACTGAAATAAAATGTTTAAATTTGTTTGAGTTGCCCAATATTACCGATGACATAATAGGTAAAATTCGCACCGGCAACATGGTTCGGTTTGAGGCTGCTTTTGATTTTGAAAAGGCTGAGAACCTCAAATGTTTTAAATCTGAAAAATCTGCCGTCCTGCATCTTGATTTTATCATTTCGCCTTTAGGCCGGCAAATGCCGGATTCATTATTGGGCTATTTATTGCAGGTCCGTGACATCAGCGAGAAAAAGTTAATGGAGAGGCAATTGATCCGAAGCGAAAAGCTGGCATCACTGGGTTTTTTAATATCAGGTACCGCCCACGAAATTAATAATCCCAATAATTTTATCAGCTTCAACGTGCCTATTTTAAGGGAATACTTCCTGGAAATTATACCCATGCTCGATGATTATGCCAAAGATCATCCAGATATTGAAATCTCCGGAATGCCTTATGAGGACTTTAGAAAAGATATCTTTAACCTGCTTGATAACCTTGAACACGGTTCCAGCAGGATCAGCCAAATCGTATCCGGTTTGAAGGAATTTGTACGCGTTCAAGATGAGATTGCTTTGGTTGAAATCGACCTAAATCAGGTAATCTCCGGAGCAATTTCTATTTGTCGGAATAAAATAAACAATGCGGTTAAATCTTTTGATGTCAATATTCCCCCAAAACTACCTTTAATAAAATCAGATCCGAAAATTGTAGAACAGGTTTTAGTCAACCTTTTGATAAATGCGACTCAAGCTGCGGATAAAAAAGACTCATGGATAAAACTCAAGGTGACCGTTGGCAGTTCATTGTCTGATCACTTAACAATAGAAGTGAGCGACAATGGTAGCGGCATGAATGAAGAAACGATAAAGAAAATATTTGATCCTTTCTTTACAACTAAATCTCCCGGAAAGGGCACAGGCCTTGGATTATCCATAAGCCATAACTTGATTGAGCAAATCGGAGGACGTATTGAGGTCGAGAGTGAACCTGACAGGGGAAGCACTTTTAAATTGATACTCAATAAATGATCAATTTGAAAAAAATTCCTAAGGCAAACCTAACTCTTGAGCTTTCCAAAGATATGATCACAAGTGTATCCAATGATTTTCAAGAAGATGGCCGATTTTTAATTTATCTGTGATGTGTTAGGAATTAAACGAATCTAATAGAAATTTAAAAGACGAATTAATATCATTGAACTGTAAATTGTGTCTATTTTTGATGATAAACAATGATTTTAAGTGATAACCAGTGATATCTGAACCGGACAGGGTGGTAGTGCAAAAGCTAATAATTTCAAAGCTATAGTTCATTTGTTATCATCATTTATCATCACCGTAAATACGGATTCGACTCCCCTTGGGGGCGTCATCCCTATTACGCAATTGCCCTCACTAACATCAGGGAGCTTTTTTA
>JAZBOW010000051.1:0-5720 GCA_036351335.1 Bacteroidales bacterium
AGAATTTAAATCAAAATACGCTACTACAGTTGTTACAGGTTTTGCTTATATCATGGGATTTCCGGTGGGAATTATTGCCAACTACGGTGTTTTGTTCTCCGAATCTGCCTTGAAAGTGACCCATTTTATTGAATTATGCACATCACGGAAGATTCCGCTTATTTTCCTGCAGAACATCACCGGATTTATGGTGGGCAAGGAATTTGAAAGAGGCGGCATTGCCAAAGACGGCGCCAAAATGGTGCATGCGGTTTCCAATACCAATGTACCCAAATTCACGGTTGTTTTTGGTGGTTCTTTTGGTGCCGGAAATTATGGTATGGCAGGCCGTGCTGATGATCCTCGGTTGCTATTTATGTGGCCGAATGCAAAAATATCTGTAATGGGCGGTGAGCAGGCAGCAACTGTTTTAACGACAGTGAAAGCCGATCAATATAAATTAGCCGGTAAGAAGCCTCCCAAAAAGGAAATAGACGAATTGCGAGCTAAAATACTGGCCAAGTATGAAAAAGAAGGTTCAGCTTATTACAGTACATCCCGCTTGTGGGACGATGGCATCATTGATCCGGTTGATACCAGGAAAATACTTGCGATGGGCATTGCCGCTTCGCTGAATCAGAAATTCCCCGAACAGAAATACGGCGTTTTCAGAATGTAAGCTATTCATGACATGGAAAAATTCAAGACCATACGAATTGAAGAAACGGATAAAGTCATCAGCATTTGGCTGAACCGGCCGGAAGTACATAACGCGATGAATGCCCTGATGATTGAAGAACTGACTTCTGCTTTTTCTTCTTTCAATAATGATCAAACAAGGGCTATTGTACTGCGCGGTAAAGGAAAATCATTTTGCGCCGGTGCCGATCTGAATTACATGAAAGAGATCGCCTCTTTCGGATTGAAAGAGAACAAGGAAGATAGTTTGAAGCTGGCCCGTTTATTCCAGGGCATTTATGCATGTCCGTTTCCAACCATTGCGGTGGTGCATGGTGCAGCTTTTGGTGGGGCCAACGGTTTGCTTGCAGCCTGTGATATTGTGCTGGCGGAGGAAAATACCACATTCGCATTCAGCGAAGTTAAACTGGGGATTGCGCCTGCCACCATCGCACCATTTGTCATCAAACGGATCGGTGAGTTTGGTGCCAAAGAACTCATGATCACCGGGAAAAGATTTAAAACAGCCGAAGCCCTCAAATGGCACCTGGTAAATGATTCTGTTGCTGAAAGTGAACTGGAAAATGCATTGAACAAGGTATTAACCGAGATAAAACGCAATGGCCCAAAAGCTGTTCGTGCTGCAAAAAAACTGATACAATCCATTACGGATCATAAAACGGATGATATGCTGGAGCATACCGCCCAAATAATTGCCGGGTTGCGGGCTTCAGAGGAAGGCCAGGAAGGCATGGCATCGTTTTTAGAAAAAAGAAAACCGAATTGGATAACTGATGAATAATTCTATGAAGAAATTTAAAAAAATACTCATCGCCAACAGGGGTGAAATTGCCGTCAGGATCATGCGGACAGCCAAAGAAATGGGCATTAAAACCGTGGCCGTCTTTTCGGAAATTGACAAAGAAGCTTTGCATGTAAAAAAGGCGGATGAGGCATTCTGCATCGGGCAGCAGGAGTTGAGCGAAACCTACCTGAATATTGAAAAGATCATGGAAGTGGCCATCAATGCGCATTGCGATGCCATCCATCCCGGCTATGGTTTCCTGGCTGAAAATCCAAAATTTGTGGAGGCATGTGATAAAGCTAATATCACTTTCATTGGTCCCGGAACCAATCCGATCAAATTGATGGGCAACAAAATTGAAGCCCGGAAATTTGTGAAAGAACTCGGTATACCCATGACCGAAGGCATTACCGGAAGCCCCGCCCAATTGCTCAAAAATGCCCACAAGGTGCCTCTTCCCATGCTGGTAAAGGCGGCAGCCGGAGGCGGCGGAAAGGGTATGCGCATTGTCCGCGAACCTAAAGAATTGAAACAAGTGCTGGAAACCACCAGCCGCGAAGCCAAAAATTATTTCGGCGACGAAAGTATCTATATCGAACAATATATTGAGGAGCCCCGCCATATCGAGTTCCAGGTAATGGGCGATAATTTTGGAAATGTAGTGCATTTATTTGAACGCGAATGTACCATCCAACGTCGTTACCAGAAGATTATCGAAGAATCGCCCTCCCCTACTTTAACCCCCGAAATCAGAAAGAAAATGGGCGAGGCCGCAGTTGCCATTGCTAGAAAAACAGGCTATAACAGTGCAGGCACCATCGAATTTCTGGTCGACAAAAACCTCAACTTCTATTTCCTGGAAATGAATACCCGCATCCAGGTGGAGCATCCGGTTACGGAAATGATCACAGGGGTAGATCTCATTGAAGAGCAAATTTCAGTAGCGGCAGGAAACAAACTTCGCCTGAAACAGGACCAGTTATCTCAAAATGGCCATGCTATCGAATGCAGGATATATGCCGAAGACCCAGAAAACAATTTTATGCCCTCACCCGGCACCATGACGTTTTATCACCAGCCTGCAGAAGAAAATATCCGCGTAGATACCGGTATTGAAAAAGCCACCACTATTTACAGCTTTTTCGACCCGATGATCAGTAAGATGGTGGTTTGGGGCAAGAAACGAAATGAGGCTATCAATAAATCTGTCGATGCATTGAATGATTATATCATCCACGGTATCCAAACCAATATTGAATTTCTTTCACAGGTATTGCAACATAAGGCTTTTAAGAAGAACCATATCTCTACCAAATTTTGCGATGAACACAGTACCGAATTACTTGATGCCATCAGGAAGTCAAAATCGGGCACCAACGCAGCAATACCATTACTGGCAGCAAGTCTTTACGCTTTAAATGTTTCACAACTAAATACACATGCCAATACATGGGAAAAAATCGGCTACTGGCGTAATTTGATCCGTTTCTCTTTCTCCGACAAGGAAAACACGAATGCTGTGGATTTGATTTCGATGCATAAAACAGATTATCAGTTCAATATTGAAAGTAAAAAGTTTGATGTCTCTCTTATAGAGATCTCAAAAAATTTTGTCAGCTTTTTTATGGATAAAAAGAAATATGATGCCTTTATTTCTACAGACACAAAGGGCATTTATTACATCACCATACAGGGCAACCATTTTAAACTAAAAAGAAATGACGTACTGGACAGCACCGAAACAGCTTCGTCAGGGACATCCGGAGAAGGAGGAAACAATCTTTTCGCCCCGATGCCCGGCAAAGTACTGGTTATTAATGTAAAAGAGGGGCAGAAAGTAAAAAGAGGGACGGTTTTACTGGTGGTAGAGGCCATGAAAATGGAAAATAATATCGTTGCCGGAACAGATGCCGTTATTGAAAAGGTGAATGTAAAAGAAGGCGAAATGGTGGATACGGATAAACAACTTGTACAATTAAAAATATCAACAATTAAAACATAACATCATGAACTTTGAGTTAAGTGATGAACAACAACTGATACGCGATACGGTTCGCGATTTTGCAGAACGTGAAATAAAACCACAGGCCAGAGAACTGGATGAAAAAGGTGAATTTTCCATTGAGCTTACCAAAAGGATTGGTGAAATGGGATTGTTTGGCATGAACCTGCCGGAGAAATATGGCGGGCAGGGACTCGATACGTTGTCCTACATTATTGCTGTGGAAGAAATGGCACGTGTAGATGGATCGCATGCTGCTACACTGGCCGCCCACAATTCACTGGGTATTTATCCGCTCTTTGGTTATGGAACAGAAGAACAGAAATTGAAATACCTGCCGCAACTTTGCACCGGCGAAGCCTTGTGGAGCTTCGGACTGACCGAGCCCGGTGCAGGTTCCGATTCACGTGGTTCAAAAACCACAGCCGTATTAGATGGGGATGAGTGGGTGATCAACGGCTCTAAAATCTTCATCACGAACGGTTCATCTGTCATCTCGAAAGGATGCACGGTACAGGCTGTTTCTGATGCGAAAAATGGCAAGAAAGAATTCACGACCATCCTCGTTGAAAAAGGCACTACCGGATTCACGGCCAAAACCATGCATGGCAAGATGATGTGGCGGGCCTCAGACACCTCTGAATTGTATTTTGACGATTGTCGTGTACCAAAAGAGAACCTGCTTGGTGAAGTCGGCAAAGGTTCCAAGATCATGCTATCGACTCTTGATGGCGGCCGCCTTTCAATTGCCGCTATGGGACTCGGGCTTGCACAGGGTGCCTTTGAAATGGCCCTGGCTTATGCCAATGAGCGAAAACAATTCGGTAAACCCATCTCAAAATTCCAGGTCAATGCCTTTAAGCTGGCCGATATGGCAACAAAAATTGAACTGGCACGCAACCTGCTTTACAAAGCCTGCTGGCTTAAGGATGAAGGCAAACCCTATACAAAAGAAGCAGCTATGTCGAAATTATATTGCTCAGAAATTGCCAGGGAAGTAGCCGACGAAGCAGTTCAGCTACATGGTGGATACGGGCTGATGAAAGATTACGATGTGGAACGTTTTTATCGCGATCAGCGATTGTTGCAGATAGGTGAAGGCACTTCAGAAATTCAGCGGCTGGTTATTTCCAGGCAAATTGGCTGTTAAACCATTCTTCTCACATGAAAAACTGAGTCAATATGAGTCATCAACAACTATGGAAACCAACGGAAGATTATAAAAAGAACTCAAATATGTATGAGTTTCTTTCTATGATCGAGAAAAAATACAACTTACAAAATAATGAGTATCATACCATCCATAAATGGAGCGTGGAAAATATTTCCGAGTTCTGGGCAGAAATATGGGATTACTGTGGCATCAAGCATTCACAAACGTATGAGCAGGTTGTAGATAATCCAAAAAAAATGCCTGGCGCCAAATGGTTCAAAGGGGCACGAATGAATTTTGCCGAAAACCTGTTAAGCCGGAACGATGATCACCTGGCCATGATATTCTGGGGTGAAGATACGGTAAGGCGCGAAGTCACCTATGCTGAACTATATGAACAAGTAAGGCTTGCTGCGGCAGGATTTAAACGGCTGGGCGTTGAAAAAGGCGACCGTGTGGCTGCATTTATGCCCAATATGCCTGAAACCATCATTGCCATGCTGGCGGCAGCATCCATTGGGGCCATTTGGTCATCCTCATCACCTGATTTTGGCATCAAAGGCGTACTGGACCGCTTCAGCCAGATCAAGCCAAAAGTCATTATCGCAGCCGATGGTTATTTTTATAAAGGCAAAGCCTTCGACTCGCAGGAGAAATTAAAAGGCATCCTTGATTCATTGCCTTCCGTTAAAAAGGTGGTGATGGTAGATTACACAGCGCACCTTGATGTGGATACAATTCCCAATGCAATGGCCTGGACAGAACTTGTAAAAGCTAGTGATGAACCCCTGACCTTTGAGCAACTTCCCTTTGATCATCCGCTTTATATTATGTATTCATCGGGAACAACGGGTTTGCCAAAAAGCATTGTGCATTCAGCGGGAGGAACGCTTATACAGCACTTAAAGGAATTGGTGCTTCATACCAATTTAACTGCCGACCAGAGGATTTTCTATTTCACCACCTGCGGTTGGATGATGTGGAACTGGTTTGTAAGCAGCCTGGCTGTGGGCGCCACTTTAATACTTTACGATGGCAATCCGTTTTACCCAAATCCCGAAGCCTTATTGAAGATGGCTTACGACCTGAAAATTAATGTATTC
>JAZBOW010000052.1:0-2550 GCA_036351335.1 Bacteroidales bacterium
AATTGTTACAAAATGGCGCCACCTATTATATTAATGACCTGATTGAGCTAAAGAAATTCCTGTAAACTTATTTGAATTCGGCAATTACAGTTTGCTGGGCCTTCACCTTATCATTCAATTTCACCTTCACATCCACATCCAGAGGCAGGTAAAAGTCAACCCTGGAACCAAACCTGATGATCCCAAATTCGCCCCCTTGTTCAGCTGTATCACCTTCATTTGCATAACTGATGATGCGTCGGGCCATTATACCTGCAATTTGGCGCATCATGATGTTTTTACCCGGTTCTTTTTCAATGACAATACTATTTCTTTCATTTAATTCAGAGGATTTGGGATGATAAGCCACCAGATATTTGCCTTCATGATACTTAACGTATTTCACATTGCCGTTAAAAGGATACCAATTGATATGCACGTTGAATGGCGACATGAATACGGAAATAAGCAAGCGCTTTTCCTTAAAATATTCCTCTTCGTAAGTTTCTTCAATAGCCACAACCTTGCCATCAGCTGATGATAAAATATGATTGATTCCCGAATTCACCGTTCTTTGAGGATAACGGAAAAAGCGCATGGTCCAGAGCAAATGAATAAAGAATCCAACATAAAAAAAATAACGTACAAAAGGATATGGAATTAACCAGACCACCAACATGGATAAAACCACCAAAATAAGAAAAGTGACTCCTATAATTTTATATCCTTCTTTATGAATTCTCATTATAAAAGAAATTTTAGATATATAAAGACAAAAGGTGTGGCAAATAAAACTGCGTCAAATCGGTCAAGCACACCACCATGCCCGGGCATTAAACTTCCTGAGTCTTTTACACCAGCATTTCTTTTCAACATAGACTCCGAGAGGTCGCCAATAGTTGCAGTTAAAACCACAATTGTTGCTAATACCAACCACTCTATCAAACTTAATGAATTTGAAAATAATGATAATACGTATGCCGAAAGTAATGCAAAAAACAAGCCGCCAACAAACCCTTCCCATGTTTTTTTTGGGGAGATTCTTTCAAATAATTTATGCTTTCCAAATAATGAGCCTGTCAAATACGCAAAAATGTCATTACACCAAACAATAACTAACATGCTTACCAGCAGAAAGCCCTGAAAGAATTCGTTATATGAAAAAGCGAAGAAAGTATTCATCAGCCCAAAAGGAACCGCCACATAAAAATATCCAGTGAACACTGATCCGATATGGGACCAGTTAATTTCTTTTTCAAACAACTGAAAAGTAATTACTACCGGAAATATCAGAAAAATAAATAAGGCATAGGTGATATCAATTATCCCTAATCCTATGAAAGCCAGCAACGCATATAACAATAGTCCGATAAAGAAAAAAAATATTTTATTTGCGTTTCCTAACATTCCTGTTAAGGAATAATATTCGTATAAACCGATAACAGTAAATACACCAAAAACCATAAGAAATGCGATGGGGTGAAGCAGTATAGAACCGATGACTATTATCAGGAATACAATTCCTGACAACGTTCTGATCAGAATTTCTTTCAAGTGAAATGTTGATTAATTAGTTGCAAATCTATAAAAATTGCGCTTATCCCTCCATTCAGTTTTAATGTGACTTATCTATCCAATCTTTCAGAGAATGTTTGAACGCTTTATGAGCAAAGTTTTAAATAGGATAAATGAATTGAAAATTCAGATGTTTTAATGTAGGAGCTTTTATTATTTTTGCAGCCTAAAATGTAATACGAATATGTTTGAAGGATTAAGTGACAGGCTAGAGAAATCGTTTAATATACTAAAAGGCCAGGGTCGGATATCAGAAATTAACGTGGCTGAGTCTATTAAAGAGATTCGTAAAGCGTTGATTGAAGCTGACGTCAGTTATAAAATCGCAAAAGAATTCACCAGCGAAGTTAAAGAGAAAGCTTTAGGCCAGAATGTTTTACAGGCAGTAAAACCTGGCGAACTAATGGTAAAGATTGTCCATGACGAACTTGCGGAGCTAATGGGAGGTGAGCAAGTGGATATTCAAGTTGATGCAAATCCTGCTGTTATTCTTGTAGCCGGCCTACAAGGTTCGGGTAAAACAACCTTCTCAGCTAAGTTGGCCAATTACCTTAAAACAAAAAAAGGAAAACACCCTCTTCTAGTTGCTGGCGACGTCTATCGGCCTGCAGCTATTAACCAACTCCAGGTACTTGGCGAGCAAATCAATGTTGATGTTTTCACAGAAGAGGAAAATAAAAATCCTGTTCAGATAGCTACCAATGCTATAAAGTATGCCAAAAGCAATGCTAAAAACGTGGTGATTGTCGATACCGCAGGACGATTAGCGGTTGATGAAGTCATGATGATGGAGATCAGGTCTGTTAAAGAAGCGATCAATCCACATGAAATTCTTTTTGTGGTGGATGCTATGACAGGTCAGGATGCTGTAAACACAGCTAAAGCATTTAACGATGAGTTGGACTTTGATGGTGTGGTGCTCACCAAATTAGATGGCGATACAAGGGGAGGAGCTGCGCTTACTATTAAAGCAGTTGTAGATAAACCCATCAAATT
>JAZBOW010000053.1:0-4369 GCA_036351335.1 Bacteroidales bacterium
ATTGATCATCATTGGCTTATGGTCGTTAGGGAGGTTGTTCAGTTTTAATAAAGCCACGAAACATCAGCATGTGCATACCCATAAGAATAAGGAAGGTGAAGTTTATGTGCACAAGCACCAACATCATCATGAAGACAAATCAGTCCATTTGCATGTACACGAAAAGCATGAAAGGCAAACGTATTGGGCGGCACTGGGAATAGGCATATTACATGGTTTGGCAGGCGTTTCACATTTTATCAGCCTGTTGCCTACACTGGCATTTCCAAGTAATTTTGACTCGGCGATGTACCTTATTGGATTTGGTTCTGGAACCATTCTGGCAATGGTTATATTTTCAGTCATTCTAGGATTTGTTGCAAAAAAAGCCAGCAAACAAAAACGCGATACTTTATTGAAAATTATTACAGGCATTGTTGGTATAAGTGCAATTGTAGTTGGCATTTACTGGATTTTCAGCACCATCTAAAAATTGATACTACATGAAGCAACAAAAATTTCATTTTATACTCATTTGCCTGGTCATTTTTAGTGTGCCGCTATCGAATGCGATCTCTCAGGAGATTAACAAGGGCAAATTCAACCTGGGTTTTGAAGGAGGCGTCCAGTTTAACAACGTGGAAGACAGGACCACTTTAAACCCAACAAGCAGTAAGGCCGGATATTCTTTTGGTCCTTATATCGAATATTTTATCTCAGACATTTTTTCGGTAAAATTAGGGTTGTATTACGACAACCGGGGGTTTAAAATTGACGATTTGTACGTGGGTTTGGCGGATTCTTCACAGATCATACCCGATAGCATTGTGTATAGCAGAAATAGTTATCTGCATATAACCCGAAATTATAGCATTAATTATCTCACAATACCTTTAAGTTTCAAGTATGTGAAAGGAACAGAAAAATTTAAGATTTATGTGGAAGCCGGCATGTATTATTCACTTTTGCTGAATGCAAACCAAAAAGGACAAAACGACCTGTATATTGAACCCGAATATGCTGCACATTTTAAACCTCCCTATAATATACCCGGACACCAGTATGAAGATTTTAATGGCGATGTAACCTCCCTTTTTAACACCTATGATTTTGGAGTAAGTTTATTTTTAGGTGGTATTGTGCAATTCAATCCGCAATGGGGTTTAACTGTAGCACCCGGCTTTTCATACAGTTTTACCAATTTATATTACCAGCCGGAGATCAATGCGAAATGGACACAGATTTTCAAAATTAATGCAGGCGTAATCTATACATTTAAAAAGAAGTAGGCAATAATACCTATAAATCAGTTGAATAAAAAAATGCCCACTCAAATGAGCAGGCATTACACTTATTAATTTGGTTTTTCTTTATTCAAAATCTCTTTTCAGGAACTGGATCCTTTCAAAAGATGCGTCTATCGTCTGGTTATTCAGGGCTTTGCCTTTAAATGCATCAATGGAAGAAAAGCGATTTTTCTCCATCCAGCGTTCCATTTCTTCGAGTATTGTTTTAATATAAGGAATACCCTTCAGATATAAGGCGCTGCATAACTGCACAGCATCTGCACCTGCAAGAATTTGCTTTATAGCTCCCTGAAAGTCGTGAACACCCGTTGAAGCCGCAATATCGCAACCAATATCATTGCCTTTCAGCAAACCAATCCAGCGTAAAGGAATATGGATTTCATCAGGTGATGACATATGATTCTCAGAGCTTACTTTCTGCGTATCTATATCAATATCAGGGCGATAATACCTGTTAAACAACACCAGTCCATCAGCACCATTTGCTGCCAATTTATTTGCTACCGAGAAAAGGTTGGTGAAATAATAACCAAGTTTGATGGATACCGGAATATTGACTTCTTTCTTAACACTTTTCAGAATCTCTACATATAATTCTTCGATATCGCTACTTGCAACTTTCGGATCAAAAGGAAACAAAGCGATGTTGAGTTCCAATGCATCAGCCCCAGCCTTTTGAATGGCAGATGCGAACTTGGGCCAGTCTTCAGCTGTGGTACAATTGATACTACTGATTACCGGAACATCGCTGTGTGCTTTTACTTCTTCAACAAATTTCAGGTATTTATCAAGATTCTCTTCTACTGAAAGCCCTACCACCTTTTCTTTGGCTTCGGTAAACCAGTAATAATAATCATTAGCTGAACCGTTTCTTGTTTTCGATTCGGCTTCCAGCCTGATTTGTTCTTCAAAAATCGATTTCAAAACAATCGCACCAATACCATTATCAATGCATTGCTTGATTGATTTCATGTCGCCAGTTAACCTGGAACTACTTGCAATTAAGGGGTTTTTTAAATCCAACCCAAGATATGACGTTTTTAAATTCATTCGCGTAACATGCTTATTGGTAAATTATCTTTAATATAGGCCCATCTGGCCAGTTTTCTGGTTAAAAATTGAAATGCCTGTTCAAGGTTTAACTTGGCATTATCCGACAGGCCTTCTTTGAAGTCCCATTCAAAGCCTTTTATTCCCAACACATAGGTTTCCGGCATTTTATTGAACAGTTTTTCACTCAGGTGAAGCACATAAGCCGGTGAAATGGCATGCATGGTAAATTCCACCTGAGCATCACTCGGATCTACTTTTTTAAACCTGTATTCATGAATATCTTCTTGCGATGCATCCACAAAAACGACGACTTCCCAATCCGATATTTTCTCTGCATCTTCAATATTCAACTGATAATTACTATCGGTTTGCATACATTTCAACCCATGCACTTCAATCCATTCCTGTATTTTTTCAACCATTTCATTCCCTAGTGCATCATCTTGTCTACCGGGGTTTCCATAGCCATAAATTAATACTCTTTTAGGGATTTGCATAATTATTTATTTTTTGTGTCAATAATTTCATTATTGGCATTCACTAACGTCATTTCGAGCGGCATTTTACCCAAAGCGTGTGTGGCACAACTCAGGCAAGGATCGTATGCCCTGATAGCCACTTCTACAGCATTCATCATAGGTTCAGTAATTTCAGGTTGCCCATTCATAAATGACTTAGCTGTAAGATTGACCGCCTTATTCATGGGTTCATTATTATTGGTCGTCGAAACGATCAGGTTAGCCAGAGTGATCTGGTCATCATTGTTTATTTCATAATGATGGAACAATGTGCCACGAGGCGCTTCAATGACACCCACTCCTTTATACCTTTTTTCTCCTTTAATAACAAGGTCTTCGTTTTGCAGATCAGGATCTTTTAATAAGTCCCTAATCATTTCAGCACAGTGCAATACCTCAATTAGCCTTGCCCAATGGTAATGCAAACTCATCCCATTTGGTTTGCCATTTGTATAAGCCTTAAATTCCTCAAATTCCTTCTGCGCCAGTGGCGTTGGGATAAAATCACATACATTCAAACGAGCCAAAGGCCCCACCCGGTACCATCCTTTTTCCGGTCCGAGTTCTTTCAAATAAGGAAACTTCATGTAACTCCATGTTTTTACTTCCTCTTCGATGTATTTATTGTAATCCTGACAATCTACATCATGTAAAATGATATTGCCCTCATTATCGACGGCACGTAAAACGCCATCATAGATATCAAAAGCGCCATCTTCCCTGACAATACTTAAGTGATTTGAAGGATAGGATGCGAAGTTATCCACCATCGATTGATTATTCCTATGGTAATCTTTAAAGAAATCCAGTGCTGCTACTGACCATTCCACCATTTTGTCGGCGTTCATTGGGTCAGGGCCTGAGAGCAATTCATCTCTTTCGGCAATGCTCAGGTTTTTATTAATACCGCCTGGAATAGCACCAGTTCCATGGATTTTCTTTCCGGCTGTTAAACGGATGATTTCCTGTCCGTATTTACGCATCATCACACCTTGAACAGCTAGATCACGATTTTTCATGGCCACACCTATGATGTTTCTTAAAGCAGGATCGCCGTCAATTCCGAACAAAAAGTCGGGTGAACTCAGGTGGAAAAAGTGTAATACATGTGATTGGAAAAACTGTCCATAATGCATCAAACGACGCATTTTCTCTCCAACGGCTGTTAATCCGCTACCCGTGCCGGCTCCAACAATTACGTCAAGTGCCTTAGCTGCAGCTAAATGGTGGCTTACAGGGCAAATACCACAAAGGCGTTGCACAAGTACAGGTGCTTCCCAGTAAGGTCTACCCTGCACAAAGCGTTCAAAACCTCTGAATTCAACAATATGTAAACGGGAATCTCGTACATTCCCAAAATCGTCCAACATAATCGTAACTTTTCCGTGTCCTTCGACTCTGGTTACGGGTTCTATAGTGATTTTCTTTGGCATAATTCAATATATTATAAAGATTTATTATTAGTCAAATTTTACAACTTCATAAGGTAAGTCCATTTCACTACCTGTAATC
>JAZBOW010000054.1:0-3859 GCA_036351335.1 Bacteroidales bacterium
CACCAGGTTCACCAGTGCTGCTGCAGCCAGCACAATCACCACTATTAAAATATAATGCAGTATTTCGGAGTTCATATATGTTTACAAATTAAATCATTTTTCCCGGATCTACCCATTTGGTGAATTCTTCATCGGTTACATAACCTAATTCCATCGCCGATTCACGCAAGGTCGTTCCTTCTTTATGCGCTTTTTTTGCGATCTCTGCCGCTTTCTCATAACCGATATGCGTATTGAGTGCTGTTACCAGCATCAGCGAATTTTCAAGGTTCTTTTGAATATCCTTTTTACTGGCTTCGATGCCGACCACAGCGTTTTTGGTGAAGGATACACATGCATCCCCGATCAGGCGTGCTGCCTGCAAGAGGTTATAAACCATTACGGGTTTATACACATTCAACTGGAAATGACCATTCATGCCTCCGACAGTTATAGCGGCATCATTGCCGATCACCTGGGCGCAAACCATTGTAAGCGCTTCATTTTGCGTGGGATTGACTTTGCCCGGCATAATGGATGAACCCGGCTCGTTGGCCGGTAATTGAATTTCTCCAATACTGCAGCGTGGACCGGAAGCCAGCATGCGAATATTGTTTCCTATATGCATTAAACTCACGGCCAGCAATTTCAACGCACCTGATGTCTCAACCATGGCATCGTGTGCTGAAAGAGCTTCAAATTTGTTTTCGGCGGTAATAAACGGAAAACCCGTTAGTTCGGCAATCTTTTTAGATACTTTTTCGGCATAACCCGGGGGGGTATTAATTCCCGTACCTACTGCTGTTCCACCCAAAGCCAATTCAGTCAGGTGCGGTAAGGTCGCTTTCAATGCTTTTAAACCATGGTCAAGTTGGGAAACATAACCTGAAAATTCCTGCCCTAGTGTCAGCGGTGTGGCATCCATCAGGTGGGTGCGGCCTGCTTTCACTATATCTTTAAACTCTTTGGCTTTTTTATCCAGTGCATCCCTGAGCATCTTCACGCCGGGAATGGTGATTTCGACTACCATTTTATAGGCAGCAATGTGCATGGCTGTGGGAAATGTATCGTTTGACGACTGCGATTTATTTACATCATCGTTGGGATGCAATGCTTTGGACTTGTCGGTTAAACTGCCCCCGTTGAGCACATGGCCCCGGTTGGCGATCACCTCGTTCATGTTCATGTTCGACTGCGTACCTGAGCCGGTTTGCCAGATTACCAGCGGAAAGTTGCCATCCAGTTTTCCTTCGATTATTTCATCGGCTACCCGGCCAATCAAATCCGCTTTTTCGCGGGCCAAAACACCCAAATCGGCATTGGTGAGTGCTGCGGCTTTTTTCAGGTAAGCAAAAGCATAAATGATCTCCTGTGGCATGGAGCCTTCAGGGCCAATTTCAAAGTTCATTTTTGATCGCTGGGTTTGCGCCCCCCAATATTTGTCGGCAGGTACTTTTACATCACCCATAGTGTCGTGTTCAATACGATATTCCATTATATTTCAGGTTTAAATATGAATTTAGGTTTGTTATTTATTTTAATTTTTAAAAAAGTACTTCCAGTGCTTCTGCCGGATCGCCCCAAACAGCTTTATTGCCTTTTACCACGATAGGCCTTTTAATCAACTTCGGGTCATCCACCATGATCCTGATCCACTCATGGTCATTGAAATTTTTGCCTTTGTAGTCCGATTTATAGATGGCTTCCTGTGTCCTCACCATCTCGTGCGGTTTTTTATGGAGCTTCATCAACAGGGTTTCGAATTCCTTTTCCGTGAGCGGATTTTTTAAATATTCAATCACTTCAACATCATCGATTCGTTCCTGCAAATATTGCAGCCCAGCTCGTGATTTTTTGCAACGTGGGTTGTGGTAAATAGTGTACATTATTGTCTCGTTTTTAAGACTAACAAAGTTATTGAATTCTGTTGGATAAATCGGTATTTGTCTGAATTTATCGCTAAGATGATTAAGATGGATTTTACATGCAAAGGCTTAAATGCCAATTCGGAATTAGTTTTCCTGATAAAGCTCAAAAAAGAGGTCTAAACATTCCCGTTATCAGGGAAAATTTAGGGATTATGTGTACCTTTATTCCTGTTATAACCAAATTAGCTGCAATTTCAACTGAGATAGGAATAAAATATTTGAAACAATTAATTGGACCAAATGAAAATAGAATATTCATTAGACAAGAGTGATTTTCTTACATACCAACTATATGCCGCAACAAAATCCAAAAACATTAAAAAGAATAGGCGGAATGCAAGATTAATACCACCTGTTTTTTTCATTATTGTTGGAATCTATTTGTCATTTAGAGATAATTCACCAATTGGACTTGTTATATTTTTTGTTTTAAGCGTTTTATGGTTCATTTTTTACCCTAAGTACCAAAAGTATAAATATGAAAAACATTATAAAAAGCACATTGATGAACACTATGCAAATAGAATAAACATTAGTACAACGATAGAATTTGACAAGGAATATATTACTTCAATTAACAAAATTGGAAAAAGTAAAATTAAAACTTCAGAAATAAGAAAAATGATTGAGCTAAAGAATCATTTTCTCTTTGATTTACTTGACAAACAGGCTCTCATAATTCCAAAAATAGCGATTGAGGACATTGAAAGTTTTAAAACAGAAATGCGTAGGTTAAATATATCGAATGAAGATAAAACAAATTGGAAGTGGAAATAAAATGTTGGTAAATTCATGAGTAAATGAAATGATGCAAGTCTCCTCCATTATTACGCTGCTTGCGCAAGTGTGATTAAGTAAAAAATAATAGGTTAAAAGCTTGACATTCAGAATTAATATTTTTAATTTTAGGCCAAAATGTCATGAAAAAAATCCCTTATTTATCTATTATTTGTTGCCTGCTTCTTTCATCTTATGCTTTCGGACAATACAATGACTGCAATCATGATGGATTCTTAGACTTTAAAACAGCCACCGAAACAGATGATTATTTAACAATTCGCGATACCGGTGATGTGATCCATACGATCCCTGCTCCAGGACAATATTGCAATGCAATAGCCTGGGACGGTGAAGCCATGTGGGTGTCGGAAATTATCAATGATTACCTATACCGTATTTCATATGAAGACGGGACCATACTGCAGTCATTTCCTTATCCGCCCGGGGTAGATTGTATTGAAGGGCTGGATTTTGTCGGGGGATATCTATGGGCTACCAGTTGGGAAGACCCATCAGGTGGAAACAGCAAAATCCTGAAGTTTAACCCAGCCAATGGTGAATTGCTGGAGTCATTCGATTACCCTGCCGATCCTCAATGGCCGCATGGCATTGCTCACGATGGTCAATATGTATGGGTCAATAATTTTCTTCTTCAGGAGATAAACAGCCTCGATAAGATAGATCCTGAAACAGGAGAACTTATCAGTTCCATCCCTGCAACAGCCGATGTGTCGGTAGGCATTGAATATATAGGCAGCTCCCTGTGGGTGACTACCAAAACCCCAAATAAAATCCAAAGACTGAACCCCGCCACCGGTGAAATCATATGGGAAATGTATGCCCCCTGTTCTAACCCCAGGGGACTTAGCTGGGACGGAGCCTATTTATGGACGATCAGCCGGGAGAATGCGATGCTGTACCAACTGGACATCGGGCCTGCCTCAGTTGATGATCCGGAATATGATGCAGATATCAGCATACGTCCGAATCCCGCAACAGGGCCTGTGGATATACATATTTGCTCCATTTCTCCTACAGAAACCGACATACTGCTGATCAATACATCGGGACAACAAGTTGGGGAATTATCCGGTCAAAAACTGGTTCAGGGTGAAAATATCATTCACTGGGATCTTACCCCTTTAAGCCTTGCCCCAGGTTTGTATATTTTA
>JAZBOW010000055.1:0-5332 GCA_036351335.1 Bacteroidales bacterium
AAGGCACATCAGCTTGAGTTCATCGCAACGAATATTCCCCGTCGCTATGCTTCAATAGTTTATGGTGAAGGCTTTGAAGGACTTGATAGTTTAAGTGCCGAAGCCAGGAGCTATATTGCTCCATTGCCTGTTGATTATGATGCCGAATTAAAAGGCTATAAGGCCATGCTGGAAGAAATGAAAGGTATGGGCCACGAAAATGAGAACCTGCCCAAAGCTCAGGCCATTAAAGATGCCACCATGGCCTATTCAATTTCAGGAGCAATGGAAAATGGCAAGCTGTTTATTCATTACAACGGCACCTATCATTCAAATGATTACGAAGGAATCATCTGGTATTTGAACAATTATAAACCGGGATTAAAAATAGTAACTATCGCCTCTGTTGAACAGGAGGATGTTGAAAAGCTGGAAGAAGAGAATGAAAATAAAGCCGATTATATTATTGTGATACCGGACAGTATGACGAAGACGCATTAAAAGTTCTTACCTGACTTCAACTTCTTCATATCCCTCAACAATATCGCCTACTTTGATGTCATTGAAATTTTCAATGTTCAGTCCGCACTCATAACCTGACGCAACTTCTTTTACATCGTCTTTAAAGCGCTTAAGGGAACCAAGTTTACCGGTATACACGACGATACCATCCCTGATCAAACGCACATTCGTATGGCGGTTGATTTTGCCATCAAGAACATAACAACCCGCAATCGTACCCACTTTGGTAATTTTAAACACTTCCCTCACCTCGATATTACAGGTAATTTTCTCTTCCATTTTTGGTGCCAGCATACCTTCAACGGCTGCTTTCAATTCTTCGGTGGCTTTGTAGATAATGGAATAGAGCCTGATATCGATCTGTTCTTTTTCAGCTACTTTGCGAGCCTGCGGCACAGGGCGTACCTGGAAACCAATTATGATGGCATCTGAAGCTGAAGCGAGAATTACGTCGGACTCGGTAATAGCACCCACGGCCTTATGGATCACATTTACCTGTACTTCATCTGTTGAAAGTTTCAGAATTTCATCTGAAAGCGCTTCGACAGAGCCGTCTACATCACCTTTCACAATGATGTTTAGTTCTTTAAAGTCGCCGATGGCAATCCGTCTGCCAATTTCATCCAGAGTAATATGCTTTTGAGTGCGTTGAGATTGCTCACGGATAAGCTGTTGTCTTTTAGTGGCCAAATTCCTCGCCTCTTTCTCGTCTTCCATCACATTAAACACATCACCGGCCTGGGCCGCGGCATTTAAACCAAGCAATACCACTGGTGTAGATGGACCAGCTTCGGTAATTTTAGTATTTCTTTCATTAAACATGGCTTTCACCTTACCCGACACAGGTCCGGCCAGGATAATATTACCTTGTTTTAAGCTGCCATCCTGCACCAGGATTGTGGTTACATAACCTCGTCCTTTATCCAGCGTGGCTTCAATAACTGTTCCTTTAGCAGGTTTGTTGGGGTTGGCTTTTAGTTCTAATATTTCGGCTTCGAGCAATACTTTCTCAAGCAGGTCGCTGATACCCATTCCAGTGATCGCGGAAATTTCCTGCGACTGGAATTTACCACCCCAGTCTTCAACAAGGATGTTCATGGCTGAGAGCTGCTCTTTAATTTTATCAGAGTTGGCTCCCGGTTTGTCCATTTTGTTGAAAGCAAATACAATTGAGACGCCTGCTGCCTGCGCATGATTAATGGCCTCTTTGGTTTGGGGCATAACGCTGTCGTCTGCTGCAATCACAATGATGGCAATATCGGTAACTTTTGCACCCCTGGCACGCATGGCTGTAAAAGCCTCGTGTCCAGGTGTATCCAGGAATGTTACTTTCTTGCCGCTTTCTGACACGACTTCATAAGCACCTATATGTTGTGTAATTCCACCTGCTTCACCGGCAACAACATTAGCTTTACGAATGTAGTCAAGTAATTTTGTTTTACCGTGGTCCACATGTCCCATCACTGTTACGATAGGCGCTCTTTCAGACAAGTCTTTCGGATCATCATCTTCTTCTTCTATTTCCAGGTTTTCAGAATCGTCAACACTCACAAAATCTACCTGGTATCCAAATTCTTCAGCCACCAGAACAATGGTTTCCGCATCTAGTCGTTGGTTGATGGAAACGAACAAACCAAGCTGCATACATGATTTGATGATTTCGTTTACACTCACGTTCATCATGATGGAAAGCTCATTGGCTGTTAAGAATTCTGTTACTTTCAGAATTGACTTTTCCTGCTCCTGGCGATCCATTTCATCCTGCATGGTTTGCGAAACTGTATCCCTTTTTTGACGCCTGTATTTTGATGATTTTGATTTGCCCGACGGCGCAAGTCTTGCAAGGGTTTCTTTTATTCTTTGTTGGATTTCTTCTTCAGTAGGCTCAGGTTTGGCTTCTTTCTTTTTAGCAAAAGATTTTTTTCTTGTATCGCCCCTTTTGGCTTCTTCCTTTGGCTCAGGCTGCGACTTGATCCTTTTTCTTTTCTTCTTTTTCTGTGCCAGTTTATCATCCGTTGAGGATGCTACCGGTTTTTTATCTTTTTTCGATTTTGAAACTTCTTTTGGAAGCTCTATTTTATCGACAACAGTAGGCCCCGTTAATTTTTGAAACTTTGTAGGTATAAAGTTATCTTCTTTCTCCTTTTCTTTAGCCTTTACCTCAGCTTTCTCCTCCTCTTTTTTCTCAACCTCGGCTTTAACCTCTTCCTCGGCCTTCACCTCTTCCCTGGCTTTAACCTCAGTCATCTCCTTTTCCTCTTCTTTTTTCTTTGCTACTTTCTTTTGAGGCGTCTTTGCTTCTTTTTCTTTCTGCTTTTCTTCTTTCGATTTTCGCTTGGGCCTTGTTTTCTGGTTCAGGCTGTCAAGGTCAATTTTTCCTAATACTTTCAGGTCGCCTGTTTCTTCTGTTTCATCAACTTGCTCAACAGTTTCATCTTTTACTTCTGCTGCTTCTACCTTTTCTTCAACGGCTTTTACAGTTTCTTTTTCCTCTTTTGGTTCTTCTTTCTTTTCCTCGGTTACTTTTTTCTTGGGTGATTTGTCTTTGGTAGAATAGTCGACACCTACATTTTTGATAATCAGTTCTTCAACAGGTTCAAATTCATCTACTTCCTTCTCCTCTGTTTTCTTATCAACCTTATTTTCAATAGTAATAGATTCTTTTCCAATGTACTCCAAACCTTTTTGCTGTGCAATTTCACGTACATGTTTCTCTTCCTGAAATTCATCAAGCAGCAGGTCATACATTTCAGGTGATAACTTCGTATTGGGGTTCGGGTCAACCTGAAATCCTTTGGTCAAAAGAAAATCAATAATTGTATCTCTGCCAATGTTGAATTCTTTTGCAGCTTTACTTAATCTAACAACTTTTCTTTCTTCTGTCATGTTCTTTCTTTAGTTTTTCTAAACCGGTTAACCTGATACGTGTAAATATAATGATTTTATTCAAATTCAGATTTGAGTATGCGAACCACCTCCTGAATTGTTTCTTCTTCCAGGTCAGTTCTGGAAACCAAATCTTTCACTTCAAGATCAAGCACACTTTTTGCCGTATCGCAGCCAATGTTTTTCAGTTCATCAATAATCCACTGGTCAATTTCATCGGTAAATTCCTGGAGATCCACATCCTCGGTTTCAATATCAGAATCACGGTACACATCAATTTCGTAACCGGTTAACTGTCCTGCCAATTTTATATTGAATCCACCTTTTCCAATGGCCAACGAAACTTGGTCGGGTTTCATATACACTTCGGCTCTACCACTTTCATCGTCGAGTTTGATAGATGTTATTTTAGCAGGTGATAAGGCGCGCTGTATATATAAAGACTCGTTGTTTGTGAAGTTAATCACGTCAATATTTTCATTTTTAAGCTCACGGACAATGCCATGAATACGTGAACCTTTCATACCTACACAGGCCCCCACCGGGTCAATGCGGTCGTCGTATGATTCAACAGCGATTTTGGCTCTTTCACCCGGCACCCTGACGATCTTTTTAATGGTGATCAGCCCGTCATACACTTCGGGTACTTCTGCTTCAAAAAGCCTTTCAAGAAATACAGGAGAAGTACGTGATAAAATAATAACCGGTGAGTTATTCCGCATATCTACTTTTGACACCACGGCCCTTACATTGTCACCTTTGCGGTAATAATCCGATGGGATTTGCTCCGATTTGGGAAGGATCAGTTCGATGCCTTCATCATCCAATACAAGAATCTCCTTTTTCCACACCTGGTAAACTTCGCCCGTCACGATGTCACCTACTTTTTCTTTGTACTTTTTATATACATTATCTTTTTCGTATTCCAGAATTTTAGAAACGAGGTTTTGACGGATGGCCAGAATTTCCCTGCGTCCAAAATCTTTTAGCCATACCTGCTCCGAGAAATCTTCACCTACTTCAAAATCAGGTTCGATTTTGATGGCTTCGGAGAATTCAATTTGTAAATTCTCATCTTCCAGCTCACCATCTTCTACGATCTCGCGGTAATGCCAGATTTCGAGGTCACCTTTGTCAATATTCACGATGATGTCGAATTTGGCTTCTTCACCAAAGCGTTTGATAAGTAAATTATGAAATACATCTTCCAGGATGCGCATCATTGTTTCTCTGTCAATGCTTTTAAATTCCTTAAACTCGGAAAAAGTTTCGACCAGGTTCATTGTATCCATGTTGCTATTATTAAACTCAGTAATTTCTAAATGATTATAATTTCTTTCACGTATTTTACGTCATCCAGCGAGATGGTTTCAGCCTCGCCTGTTTTGAATGTTTTGCTCTTTTTGCCTTTGGTTTTTATTTCCCGGCCAAATGTCATCCGGTTATCTTTCGTACCAAGAAGTATGGCTTTAAATTTTGAGCCTTCTTTCAGTAGCACTTCAATGGGCTTGTTCACTTTATTTTTGAACTGGCGGTTATGCACAAGTGGCTCACCCACACCACTCGATGAAACACTAAGGTCATAATCTTCCACATCGCGGTCGATTTTTGACTCAATATAACGGCTTATGGCCACACAATCATCGATACTTACATCCGAATCTCCATCGATGTAGATATGGATCTTGTTTTCCTGTCCAACACTTATCTTCACTATGAATTTATCAGTATCGGTCAGAAAATCTTCAACCAGTTGCTGTATGTATTCTTTTTTTATCATGGTATAAAAAGAGGGGACTCATCGTCCCCTCAATCCTCAAGTTCTATTTTCGTTGTCCGACAAGGATTCGAACCTTGACTGTATGAACCAAAATCACAAGTGCTACCATTACACCATCGGACAATCGGGGTGCAAAGATACTCGTTTTTTTAAAAATACAAATTA
>JAZBOW010000056.1:0-27098 GCA_036351335.1 Bacteroidales bacterium
AACTTTGTAAATAGCTTCCAGCAACTCCTCTTTTGTTGAATTTTTTAATATATAGCCATGAGCACCAATTTCAATAAGGCTTTTGATCATGGCACCTTCGCTGTGCATGGTTAGCATAATAACTTTAACATCATTAAACATTGTATTGATCTGCCGCGTGGCATCAACACCATTTAAACCAGGCATATCAATATCCATCAATATCACATCTACAGTTAGCAGTTTTAGTGTATTTAACGCTTCATTTCCATCATTAGCCGTGGCAACTACTTGTATATCAGGTGTATTTTCAAGCAGCGATTTAATACCGTCCAGAATGATTTGATGGTCATCAACTAATAAGACTTTAATTTTCTCCATCATCAGCAGGGAATATTTACAGAAACAACTGTTCCTTTATTAATTTCTGATTCACAATTCATTGCACCATTTACCGACTCAACGCGACTTTCAATGTTCATCAACCCGATGCCATGATCTTTTTTACCGATAAAATCAAACCCTTTTCCATTGTCTTCAACTATCAGCATTATACTGTTCTTCCTTTTAAGCAATTCAATCTTGACCTCAGTTGCATTCGCATGTTTCAGAATATTGGTTATAAGTTCCTGTAGTATTCTGAATATGGACAACTCAATAGGGTATGAAAACCTGGCCTTAATACCAAAATGCTCAAATGAAACTTTGACACCTGTTTTACTGAAACTTGTTTGGATGAGTCCTTCAATTGCAGCTATAAGACCGAATTGTTCCAGCTCTTTTGGCAGCATTTGGTGCGAAATATTTCTGACTTCGCTTGCAGTGTCATCAATTAAGTTGCTCAGCGAACTAAATACTTCTGATTCTTTATCAATTTGATCGTCAGAAGCAATTCCGGACCAATTCAATTTTAAACCGGCAAGCTTTTGCCCCACTCCATCGTGCAGTTCACGCGCTATCCGTCGTCTTTCTGCCTCCTGGCCTTCAAGCACTGCTTTTAACTTTTGTTCGTTATGCCTAATGATGGCCTCAGCGAGTGCAGCCTTTTGTTTCAGTTTATAGCGGTAATATGTAAAAATGGCTGCTCCGATGATCATAATTACTAATAGGATCAGGATTAGATTCTCTGTTCGTTTTTGTTTCAAATTTAATTCAGCCAGCTCATTTTTATTTTTCAGCAAATCGATATCCTGCTCCATTCGTTCGGTTTCATAGCGGGTTTGCACATCAATGATCTGTTGCTCAAGCCGCTGATTGTAGACTGAATCTTTGGTTGAAATATAAAGTGACATATTCCTGAAAGCACTATCCAATTCATGCTGCAAGGCATACATTTTCGCCAGGTTTAAATAACCTACCATTTCTTCTTCAACAACGTCAATCTCCTTTGCCAGGTTCAATCCGCGATACAGCACTTCAGAAGCTTCCTGATATTTCCCCTGATTGGTATAAGCCTCTCCTATTTTAATAAGGGAAGAGGCAAGGCCTTTTTTATCACCTGATTTTTCCCGAATGTCCAATGATTCATTTAAAAGTCTGAGCGCTTTCTCTTCTTCTCCCCTGGCAATATATATGTTTCCCAAATTGCTGAGCATAGCACTTATGGACTCCTTATTATCAATATCCCTGAATATTCTAAGCGCTCTATTGTAATATTCAACAGCTTTAGTAGTATCATGCAATTTCACGTACACATTGGCCATATTGCCATAGGAACCAGCTTCACCATATACATCTTCCATTTTAATTCGATAGGCCAATGCTTTTTCGTGATAAATGAGAGATTTCTCGAGGTTACCTAGGTTTTGATGTACGATGGCTATATTATTCAGGCAATAACCGATCCACAGATCGTAACCCATCGCTTCGTATATTTTCAAAGCTTTGATCTGGTTTTCAAGCGCATCTTTCAGCTGCCCTTTTTTCTGATATACAATACCGATTTTATTAAACAGGGACGCCATTCCGGAACTGTCATTCATGACTTTTCTGATCTGCATCGACTCGTTAAAATAATCGATCGCTTTGCTATAATTGCCTTTGTCAATATAAATGATACCCATATCGTTGTATGATTGGGCTATCCCTTTTTGAAAAACCAGTTGGTTTGCCAATTCGAGTGCTTCATTCCCATAGCTAAGTGCTTTATCTGATGAAACAAAGCGGTATTCCCAGCATAAATCACACAAGATTTTCACCTTATTTGTATCTGTGGCTGATTGAAGTTGTATTTCCAGGCTATCAATCTGGGCTGCCTGAACCTGGGAAGAGCCTGAAACGAACAAAAAGAGTAAAAAACAAAAACGGTATCTCATTTTTTGTATTAGGGTTGTGGACAAATATAGGATTATTGACTCAAGTTATTTTATGACATTTTTTATAAATTGGAATAGGGCATTCAGATTTTCATATTTTTACGGCTCATTAAAACAATACTTATGAACCTGTTTAAATATTTAAAAGCATCCATTATAGCTACACTCTTATTAGTTGTTTCAACATTTCTACAAGGACAGGAGGTGAGAACAGCAGGAGAAGTAACTTTAAGTTTCAGAACTGTAACAGCCAATGGCAACTATGCGCCCAGGCACGTGTTGGCTGTTTGGGTAGAAGATGAAAGTGGATTTGTAAAATCACGACTGGTAAGAGCGAATAACAGGAAGCAATACCTGTACACATGGATAGCAGCATCGAATTATAATGAAGTGGACGCAGTAACTGGTTCCACCATCAGCTCACATCAAACGCATACTGTTGTTTGGGATTGTTTAGACCTTGAAGGAATGGAAGTTCCTGATGGCACTTACACTGTTCATATTGAATTTACGGAGAAACATGCACAGGGCCCCCTCTATTCGATTGATTTTATAAAGGGAACAGAAGAACAACACCTGACCCCATTCGACCTTACAAATTTTAAAGATATACAATTGGATTTTTATCCTGAAACAACCGGAGTTAAAATCAACGTTTTGGAAAATGAAATAACCATATTCCCAAACCCGGGAAATGGATTATTTACAATCGAAAAACTGCCATCTGAAACCAAGGAAGTAAGCATTATTGATCTTTCAGGCAGAATAATTCAAACGCTAAAGCGGAATGAATTACTCAACAATGAAAATTTACAGTTAGATTTAAGGAATTTCAGCAATGGTATTTACTTGTTTAAAATACACATAAACGGGGAAATAATTACAAAAAAACTCATAAAAAGTTAGCCTTTCCTTTTTCTCAATTGTAAGGCACTTTGAACTTCAGATGCCAATTTTTATACTTTTGCAGTTCAAAATATACTATTGTGGAAATTCTGGATAAATTAGAGGCCATCAAGAAACGCTGGGAAGATTTGGCCAATCAAATGAATGATCCTTCTGCCATGTCGGATATGAAACGATTTGTGCAACTGAACAAGGATTACAAAGAACTGGAGCCTATTGTAAAAGCTTATAACGATTATTCAAAACTAGTGGCCGATATAAAAAGTGCCAAAGATGTACTGAAAAACGAGAAAGACCCGGATTTCAAGGAAATGGCCAAAGAAGAGTTAGAAGAACTTGAGCCGCAAAAGGAAGAAATGGAAGAGGAAATAAGGGTACTACTCATCCCTAAAGATCCAACGGACGATAAGAATGCAGTAATGGAAATACGGGCTGGCACAGGAGGTGATGAAGCCAGTATATTTGCAGGTGACCTTTACAGGATGTACCAGAAATATTGCGAAACAAAAAACTGGAAGATCGATGTGGTGGATGTAAATGAAGGCACTGCAGGTGGATTTAAAGAAATTGTGTTCGATGTGATCGGTGATGGTGCTTATGGCATTTTAAAATTCGAATCGGGTGTTCACCGTGTACAACGTGTACCAAAAACAGAAACACAAGGCCGGGTGCATACTTCGGCTGCATCTGTTGTGGTTTTGCCTGAAGCAGATGAGTTCGATATAGTATTGAACGACAAAGATATCAGGAAAGACACCTTTTGCTCTAGCGGTCCGGGCGGACAGTCCGTAAACACTACCTATTCAGCTATTAGACTCACCCATATTCCTACAGGTATAGTAGTAAGCTGCCAGGATGAAAAATCGCAAATAAAAAACCTCGCCAAAGCCATGAAAGTGCTTCGCACCCGTTTATATGAAAGGGAACATGCCAAGTATATGGAGGAAATGTCGAGCAAACGCAAAACTATGGTTTCTACAGGCGACCGTTCTGCAAAGATCAGAACCTATAACTGGCCGCAGGGAAGGGTTACCGACCACCGAATTAATCTGACACTATACAATTTGCAACAGATTGTTGATGGCGATATTCAAGAATTATCCGACAAACTACAGATTGCCGAAAATGCCGAGCGGCTTAAAGAAGGAATAGATTAACCATAAAAATATTGACGTGACCCACGAACAACTTTTCCAAATTATTCAAAAAAAGAGGTCCTTTCTCTGCATTGGTCTTGATACGGATATTCAGAAAATCCCAGCACATTTATTATCCACAGATGACCCTGTATTTGAATTCAACAAGGCCATTATTGATGCTACTCATGATTTTACAGTTGCTTACAAACCCAATATCGCATTTTATGAATCTCAAGGCCCAAAAGGGTGGGAAAGCCTTGGCAAAACGGTAGATCACATACGAAATACGACGAAAGATATTTTTATCATTGCTGATGCCAAACGGGGCGATATTGGCAATACTTCAGCCATGTATGCCAAAACCTTTTTTGACACCTATGATTTTGATGCCATCACCGTGGCTCCATATATGGGAAAAGATAGCGTATCTCCTTTTCTGGCTTTCGAAGAGAAATGGTCTATAGTACTTGCATTAACTTCCAATCCGGGTGCAACTGACTTTCAATTTTTAGAAGACAAAGCATCCGGAAAGAAGTTATTTGAGAAAGTATTGACTACAGCAAGTGGTTGGTCTTCAAAAGATCAGATCATGTTCGTGGTGGGCGCCACCAAGACTGAATCCTTAACTGACATCAGAAAAATAGTGCCTGACCATTTCTTATTGGTGCCCGGAGTTGGTGCACAAGGTGGAAGTTTGCAGGAAGTTGCAAGATTTGGCATGAACGAGCAATGTGGGTTGTTAGTCAATTCAAGCAGGGGCATAATTTATGCTTCAAAAACGCATGATTTTGCCGAAATAGCAAGTCAAAAAGCAGATGAAATAAGAAAGGAAATGGAGGTTTATCTTAAACAGAACAATTTAATTTAAAATCATATTTGCTAAAGTATTTCTGAAAGATTAGCCAGCAAGATTAGTATGGCTCCCATACATAAAGTAATACAGAAACATAGAAAAATCGTCTGAAAGTGACGAAAATAAAACTTCCAAATGGCCTTATCTCCTGGTATCCAAAGAATCAGCATTGACATAAGCCCAAATATAAAGGTGTAAGATGCAAAATCTACAAAACCTTTTGAAGCAGGTTCATCTTTAATAGTATAAATAAGAGCAGCAATAGCTAATACCGCTGTTGCCGCAGTAAATACATTACCCAACCGATCGGTAATCGGGTTGAAAAGTGATTCTTCTTCTGCCACATCGCCCACATGCCAGTGTACCGTATTCAGTACCAGATTTCCAAATAAAAATACCAGATTTACAACAAATGGAAGCCAAAGAACTTTGTACTTAACAGCCATCAATTCATAACCGTTTAATAATCCCCAGAAATAAAACCAAAAGGCAATAGAAATCAAATAGATCGCTACGAAGGAAATTTTTTTTAATGCCAGTTCACTCATAATAAATTGCTATCAATTATTATGAATGTTTAACACCCAGCGACCTGTTTGCGTGATCTGAAATTCAAATCGGGAAAAAACCCTTGACGTATGCATTTTATTCCATGAATAATATGATATTTTGCAACTTAATGGAAACGAAATCGATTCTATACCAATGGTACCTCCCGATCTAAACATGGTTCCACTTGACTGAATAACCGATAAGTCTTCTAGACTTATATTATTAGAACCATTGATAAAAAAGTTAATGGTGATTTGGTTACCGTCCCCTTGTCGCTGGAAAGCATACCTTTCGATTCCGTTTGATGTCAACACTTTAGGTTTCTCAGGAACAGGACCCATATATTCATTATTATCCCACATTCCTGACATCAGCAATGTATCTTCTTCATTAAAATAAGTACGTTCACCAAAACCCTGTCTCTTACCTTTTTGCCATTCCCCTGTGTAGACTTCTCCGTTCGACCAAACATATGTCCCTTTTCCATCCGGGAATCCCTTTTTAAAATCTCCTTCATACCTATCAAGTCCAATTGCCAGTCCTTTGCCATGAGCCAGTCCCTTTTTGCAATTTCCTATATACTGGCCTGCAATTTCAGGAACGAGTACTTTGCAGTCGTCTTGAGAAAACCCTATTTTGAAAATAAAAACAACTGAACTAATTGCAATAAAAGTCATCCATTTTTTCATAAGTATTAAAGCTATAAAGTTTAGTTATTATGGAGCTTCAATGTCCACCTTCCTTTTTCCGAGATTTTAAATTCAAATGTCGTGTTTACTCTTGAAGTAAATGTTTTATTCAAAGATCTGTAATATAACTTGCAAGAGAAGGGAAATACAATATTTTCAACTCCTACGCTTCCCGCTGATCTGAAAACGGTGCCACTAGATGGGCTTATTGAAAAATCTTCTAAATCAGTATTGCTTTTACCATTTAAAAAGAAATTTATTGTAACTTGATTTGCATCATCTCCCTGTTTTTGAATACTATACCTTTCAATACCCGACGATCTTAAAACCTGCGGTTTTTCAGGCACGGGCCCTTTATAAACATCATCCTTCCAAACACCTTCTTGCTCCATAAGCTGACCATCTTCAGTAAATGTATATGTACCTGTTCCGTTTCGCTTTCCATTTAACCATTCTCCTGTAAATACTTCACCTGTCGACCAGGTATACGTGCCTTTTCCTTCCGGATAACCCTTTTTAAAGGAACCTTCATATCTGTCGATGCCAATAGCAAGACCTTTGCCATGGGCCAACCCTTTTTTGCACTTGCCAACGTATTTTTCTGCTATTTCGGGAACCAACACTTTACAGCTGTGCTGAGAATATAAACCTATAGAAATAAATAAAAACAAAATTATAGAATAACGTATGTGTTTCATTATTCAAATCATTTAATTGTTATATAAATTTACTGTCCAATTCCCTGGTTCTGCTATATCAAATTTGATAAAAGACTCCTTAAGATTGCCTGATAATTGATCGTAACCTCTATAGTGAATTTCGCATGTTACAGGAAAATTTACCATTTCGATTTTTATTTTAGCGGGCGAATAATAATGTGTTCCACTAGTAGAATGGCAGTAACCATAATAAATATTTTCATTTAATGCAGCACCAGAATATATGGTTATGTTAACAGAACGTCCTTCTCCTATTTTATGAAATTCATGTCTACTTATTGTTTTTATTGCAGTTACAATCGGCTCATTGATTTCAGGGCCGATAAATAAGTCGTCGTCCCATATACCTTTATAAGTAATAGTCTCATTATTGATACTATCAATAACAATAAATTCACCAATTCCATCTTTGAACCCCTTGTTCCATTCACCTTTATATACTTCACCAGTAGCATATTTATATTCACCAAATCCATGAGGTAAACCTTTTTTAAACTCTCCTTCATATTGGTCGGTGCCAATTGCTAATCCTTCACCATGTGCTAGCCCTTTTTTGCACTTGCCCACATACTGTCCTGAAATTTGTGGAACGAGGACTTTGCAATTTTCCTGGGCTACCAAAAGAAACGGAATGGCACACATGAAAATAATCAGAAAGCAGTTTTTAGTGTAGTTAAGCATAATAGTCACATTTTAATTATTCGGCTAAATCCCTTCCAGCACCGTTGTCCAGCTACGGGTATCTTCGACTTCGCCTTGCTGAATTGCCCTCAGCGTAGTATATAATTTAGTTGAATAGGGACCTGGTTTATCGCCATACGTAATTGTTTTTTTAGTTGTACGGTCATATATTTTACCAATTGAACTGATAATTGCAGCAGTACCACAGGCACCCGCTTCTTCAAAAGTTTCCAATTCTTCTACAGCTACACGCCTTCTTTCAACTTTCAAACCCATATCTTTAGCAATTTGCTCCAAGCTCATATTTGTAATGGACGGCAGTATACTTTTTGATTGCGGTGTAATATAAGTTCCGTCCTTAATGCCAAAAAAGTTGGCAGGACCAGCTTCATCAATGTATTTCTTTTCCAATGCATCGAGGAAAAGTACCGAAGCAAAACCATCGGTGTGAGCCCGTTGAGCAGGGTACATGCCGGCAGCATAGTTACCGCCTACTTTAATATGTCCGGTTCCAAGCGGTGCCGCCCGGTCGAAATCACGCACAAGCTCTATGGACACAGGCTTAAAGCCTTCCTTAAAATATGGGCCTACCGGCGTCACAAACACCATGAACATATATTCTGTTGCAGGTTTTACACCAACCTGGGGTCCGCTTCCGAACAATAAAGGACGTAAATACAGGCTGGCTCCGGTTCCGTATGGAGGCACAAAACGGGCATTTAATTCTACTGCTTTCTTTATGGCCTTTTCAAACAATTCTTTTGGCGGAGGTGCCATTAAAATACCATCGGCAGAACGCTGCATTCGTTTGGCATTTTCTTCCCATCTGAATAAACGCACTTTACCATCTTTACCACGGTAAGCTTTTAATCCCTCGAACGCTTCCTGTCCATAATGCAAAGCCGTGGCTGCCATGTGTATCGGTATATACTCAGATGAACTTACTTCAATCTCTCCCCATTTTCCATTACGGAAATAACAACGTACGTTGTAATCAGTTGGGTAATAGCCAAAGGGTAAATTACCCCAATCAATATCGATATTTTCTTTCATTTTTATATATATTTTATGTGCGATTAATAAGTCCTGCTAAGGTAAATATTTTAATCGGGATAAAGATTTGCAAAACATTTTAACCAGCTTAAATACGCTTAGAAAATGTTCATATTACACTGTATATCAGTATTAAATGCGATAAATTAATTACAATCTAAATAAGCGACATGTACCAATCACCAGTATGGTAATTGTATGGCTTCTTAATACAAAAGCCTTATCGGGTAAGCAAAAAGCACAGTCGTTCATACACCAATATCAGGAATCAGCCACAATAATAAAATGATCATTACGAGCGCGGGCAACATGTTCATCACATTGATCTTTTTTATTTCGAGGATATTGATACCCAACCCAACCAGTAATATGCCCCCAACGGCTGATAACTCGGCGATATACATTTGCGGCACAAATTCTCCCAAACCAGATGCAAGCAGCGTAATACCACCCTGGTAGATCAATAAAGGAATAACCGAAAATATAACACCTGCGCCCAAGCCTGAAGCCAATGCTATGGATGAAACACCATCCATCAACGATTTGATTAAAAGTAGTTTGGGACTCCCGCCCATACCCTCCTCAATAGCGCCCAAAATAGTCAACGAGCCCATGCAATATAGCAGGAAGGCTGTAAGAAGTCCTTCGGTAAACCGTTCATTTCTGAATTTCAATTTCTTTTTGAGGAATTCCCCTATATTTTCAAACAGATGATCAAGTCTTAGCAATTCACCAATCAAAGATCCAGTAATCAAAGCGATGATCATATGCATTACATGAGTAGTTTCAAATGCCATTGAAAAACCCAGGAAGAGCGTGAATAAACCAATCACCTGGAAAAATATCCTAACGAACCGTTCCGGCAGTTTTTTATTAAGCACCAAACCGAGTGAACCACCGGCTATAACAGCAATCACATTGACAATTGTTCCTAACATTATGGGCATGTTTGCAACGAAGATATTAAAATCGTTATATTTATAGCATCAAAAAACCGGTCAATGAAAAGCTTTCAGCTGTTCATTATATGTATCCTGCTACATCTAAGCGTTTTTGGACAAACCAGAACCGTGAGAGGCATTGTTTATGATAGACAGAACAGAAACCATATTGAAGGTGTTTCTATAACGCCAGATTTTTTCGAAAACGATTCAACTGACGAACGGGGCAGGTTTAAAGTATATTATCCGAGAAGATATAAGGATACTATTCGCTTTTCACACCCTGAATATTATACATATCTCACTATAATTAAAGATTCTAAACCAAAGTTTATTTATCTCACACCGAGAAGTATTCCTATAGACACAATTTTTCATGAAGTATTTAATGACAATATTGTTATAACTGGAAAAGTGTTTGATTCGGTCACTAAGTCAGTTTTAAAGTATGCGAGAATCAGTCTCATGAATGAACAAATAATAGGTTATTCAAATGAAAGAGGTGAATTTGAAATTGTAATTCCTTCGGAAACTAATTTTATATGGGTTTCTGACAGTTTTCATGTAGCTAAAAAAGTCTTTACTAATTCTAAAAGCTTAACCCGTCCATTAAGGATTCACCTTAATTCAATTGAACATTCTTCTGTTAATCAATATCAAGATAACTATTATAAAAATGTTATCACATGGGCTCCTTTCGAATTGGTTAACGGAGCCGTTGCCTTCCGTTACGAGAGATTTATTGAAAAGAAACAGTCCGTGGGAATCCATACTTCATTATATATTTTTGGTCGTAATTCCAATTTTTTTGACATGGGTTATAATGAAAACCGTTTCAAAGGAGTAAAACTCGCCCCTTTCTATCGTTATTATTTAAGAGGTATTAAAATCCGCGGTATATACATCGAAGGAAAAATTCCGGTTGGCTATTTCAATTTTAGTGAATTATTTTATGCATGGTTGAATTACGATACAAGTCAGGGTATAGATATAGAACAATCATTTTGGAGTGCGGGCGTTTCTGCTTCAGTGGGTGTTTCATTCAATTTTCCAAGAAGCAAGCATGTCGTTGCATATATATCTATAGGTTTACAATATTTTCCGATGAATGTGGCTGAGACTATTTATGCTTCAGATTATCAAGGTGAAATGAGAAAATATTATCTCCAACCCAATTGGTGGTATATTTCGGGGCCAGGTAGTATTTTGGAATTTAAATTTCTGGTTGGCGGGATTTTTTAATTTAAGGATCCAATGAAAAAAGGCACATACATTTTACTTTTATTCTTGATCGTTCAAAACCTTCACTGCCAGGATAAAACAGCTAGCGGTATTGTTTTTGACAACTTAAACTTTTTGCTTATTCAAGACGCTAAAATTCAAGTTGAAAATAATGACAGAATCGAATACAGCAATGAAAAGGGAAGATTCGATATTCAAGTTCCAAATGAGCATAACCGTCTTTTAATTTCTAAAGAAGGTTATAAGTCTAAAAAGCTACGATTAAAAAATGACTTTCAGGAACGGATGTTTAAAGTGGGGCTGAAACCTCTTAATAGATCTGATTCTTCTGGCTTATCAAATGCTACATCTGAAAAAATCTATCTGTTTGATCCCTTTAAAAATGCTCTATCATTATCGGCCATTGAACTCTTTGTCGGCGCTATTGCAATACGTTATGAACGGTTTACAAAAAGTAAAAGTACCATGGGGGTACATTCTTCATTCTATATTGTTGGACGTAATCCAACCACTATTGGATCGGAGCACGATTATTATATGAGGTATCAGGGAATTAAATTAAATCCGTTTTACAGGTTTTACATTGTAAATTCAGAACGTATTGGCCTTTTTGCCGAAGGAAAAATTACTGTCGGCTATATCCATTTTAGCAAGCTGGATTATCATTATGGCCAATCTTCCCACATGTACAAGCAAATTGAATATGATTTTTGGAGCGCCGGTTATGGACTTTCTTTGGGTATCGCGTTAAAAGCTTCAAAACCAAAACGGTTTTTATTAAACATCTCTGTCGGATACCAATACTTCCCCATTGATGTGCCGGAGACCATGCAGGTTCAAACGCAAGTCAATACCTTTACTTACCGAACAGAAACGGACTGGTGGTATAAAGGCGGGCCGGGAAGCAAGCTGGATATCAAACTGACAATAGGGCGTATATTTTAAATAGTAAAAAACGATGGCATCAAAAATATGCTATTTCACCGGGACAGGTAATGCGAAAAAAGCTGCTGAATGGATCAAAGATTCGTTTGCTCTCACTGGACTGTATGCTGATCTTTACAACATAGCCACACGTTTGACAACTGAAGAAATAAAAGTTGGTAAAAACGCCTTACTTGGTTTCTGTTACCCTACCCATGGTTTTAATGCTCCACCAATTGTACTCAGATTTTTGTGGCAATTACCCAAAACCAAGAAAAAAACAAAGGTATTTCTGTTGAATACACGAGCTGGTATGAAAATGAGTAAAATATTTACTCCTGGTATAAACGGACTGGCATTGATCTTACCAGCCATCATGCTACGTATGAAAGGTTACCGAATTGTGGGTTACCGTCCGCTGGACATGCCTTCAAACTGGATATCCATTCACCCGGGATTACGACAAAAAGTAATCAATTCCATCGTCAACCGCTGCGAAAGCATTACTAAAAAATTTACACAAAAGTTGTTGTCAGGTAAAAAAGTGCATCGGGGCTTATATGACCTACCTATAGATCTACTCATCAGCCCGATTGCGCTTGGCTACTATTTTTATGGCAGATTCATGCTGTCAAAAACATTCATAGCTACAGATGCCTGCAACCAATGCCGGATATGCGAAAAAGAATGCCCCGTGAATGCCATCAGCCTGAAAAATGGCATGCCGTATTGGTCGTACAATTGCGAAAGCTGCATGCACTGCATGAATGCCTGTCCTCAACGAGCCATCGAAACACCTCATGCATACACAGTATTGGTCTGGTGGCTTGCATTTTCACTAGTTCCTCTGCTCGTATTAAAATATATTTTCTACGAGTCCAGTTTTACTGAATTTCAGCATGAAGCTGTTTATAAACTGCTGCAATTTGTATTGGGTGGACTGATCATATTCGGCGCCTATAAAATATTGCATACACTTATGAAGTTCAAAGCTTTTAACAAAGTGGTGGCTTATACGTCACTTACCCGTTATAAATTCTGGAGAAGATACAAAGGCCCTGATGTCAAATAATTCGTGACACTGCATTTTATCAGGACAATTTGTCACCAAAAATCCGGTGGCACATGCTTTGATATTGGACTTCCAAACAAAAATTTTAGAAGCATGACCATACAAAAAGGAACTATTGACATTAAAACGGAAAATATTTTTCCGATTATTAAAAAATTCCTCTATTCTGACCATGAAATCTTCCTCAGGGAGTTGGTTTCCAACGCCACTGATGCCACGCAAAAGCTGAAAACCCTGGCATCAATGGGGAAACTGAAAGATGAATTGGGCGATCTCACCATACAAATAGAAGTAGACAAAAAGAATAAAACCCTGACAGTTCGCGACCGCGGCATCGGCATGACGGCGGAAGAAGTTGAAAAATACATCAACCAGATTGCCTTTTCAAGTGCCGAAGAATTTGTAAAAAAATTCAAAACCAAATCCGAAGCTGAGCAAAACGCGATCATTGGTCATTTTGGGCTTGGTTTTTATTCTTCATTCATGGTATCAGAAAAAGTGGAGATCAAAACCAAGACCTATAAAAAAGGTGGCAAAACCAAAGCTGTTCGCTGGGAATGTGACGGCAGCCCTGAGTATTCGCTGGAAGAAATTGATAAACAAGACAGGGGAACCGAAGTAATTCTTCATATTGACAAAGAGAACAAAGAATTTCTGGAAGAATACAAGATTAAGGAATTGCTGAATAAATATTGTAAGTTTTTACCTGTTCCCATCCAGTTTGGCACTGAAAAGGTGCACGAACCCATTGAAGGTGAAAAAGACAAAGACGGCAACCAGAAGACCAAAGAGGTTGAAAAGCCTTTTATCGTAAACAACACCAACCCGCTTTGGAAAGTAAAACCTTCAGGTGCAACTGATGAAGATTACAAGAAATTCTATCGCGAATTGTACCCTTATACATTCGATGAGCCCTTATTCCACATCCATTTAAACGTAGATTATCCGTTCAACCTCACTGGAATCCTCTATTTCCCGAAAGTCAAAAAGGATTACGAATTACAGCGAAATAAAATCCAGTTGTACAGCAATCAGGTTTTCGTAACGGATTCAGTTGAAGGCATTGTTCCCGACTTTTTAACCTTGCTTCACGGCGTGATCGATTCACCGGATATTCCGTTGAATGTAAGCCGATCATACCTTCAAAGCGACCAGAGTGTTAAAAAAATATCAGGTTATATTACACGTAAAGTCGCTGATAAACTTGGCGAATTATTCAAAAAGGACCGCGAATCATTCGAAAAGAAATGGGATGATATCAAGATATTTATTGAGTATGGAATGATCTCAGAAGAGAAATTCTACGAAAAAGCAGTCAAATTTGCATTGCTAAAAAATACAGATGGCAAATTCTTCACACTTGACGAGTACAAAGCCCATATTGAGAAGACCCAAAAAGATAAAGACAACAAATTGGTATATCTATACGCCAACGACCTTGATCAGCAACATGCTTATATAGAAACTGCTAAAGAACGTGGTTATGATGTGCTGTTGATGGATGGCGCACTCGACAACCATTTTGTAAACACCCTGGAGCAAAAATTTGCTGACACCAGCTTTGCCCGTGTCGATTCCAATACAATCGATAAGCTGATTAAAAAGGAGGATGAAGCACCTTCCAAATTGGACGAAAAAGAAAAGGAAAAGCTGAAAGAAGTCTTTGAAAGGAATATTAACAAGGAGAAGTTCAATATTGTTTTTGAAAGTATGAGTGAGACCGATATGCCTGTCATCATAATGCAAAATGAGTTTATGCGCAGGATGAAAGACATGGAAGCCATTGGCGGTGGTGGCGGCATGATGGGGTTGGGCGGTTTGCCTGAAACCTACGAAATGGTGTTGAACACCAACAATCCGTTGTTGGGCAAAGTACTTGCCGAAAAAAGCAAAAAGAAACAGGATGCGCTGATCAGCCAGATGTATGATTTGGCAAGGATTTCCAAAAACCTTCTCAAAGGCAAAGAGTTGACGGAATTTGTGAAACGAAGCATCACGATTATTGAGTAAATTCAATAATTGTCTACATAAATTAAAAGGAGTTTGATTCATTTCAGACTCCTTTTAATTTTTTTGAACATCTGCATATGTCACTCTGAGCGAAAGCGAAGAGTCTTGCTACACTGAATTTCATAAAACAAGAATCATCTCCGCAGGAGTCCTTCGGACACTCCGCTTTACTTCGTTCAAAATGACATTTTAATGGTTGGATATTTCTCCACATGTAGTATTTTTATACTTCTTTTTTAATTCATATCTGAATGAGTGATTTAAGAAGCCTCCTACTGGCTGAAATGTCAAGGCGTAATACAGATTTCATCAGAGACATAGTATTATCCAACAAAGCCCTGTTCGATGAACTTTTTAAATTGACACTTTTGAATGAAGAACCCATCTCACGCAGGGCCATGTGGGTAGTGGATGTGGCATCGGAGACCGAACCTGAAATTCTTTTACCATATATTAATGATCTGATCAACGCTTTACCAGGTTTTTATCATGATGGATTAAAAAGGCATACACTGCGGATGCTGTCAAGATACGATTTAGGCATTGAAGAATTCCTACCAATTCTTGATCTTTGTTTTAAGTATATGCGATCAGAAAAAGAGAGCGTTGCTGTCCGTTACCAGGCAATGCATTTATTGTACAAAATGTCTGAAAAAGAACCGGGTTTAAAACATGAAATAATTTCAACAATTGAATTACAGATGCATGATGGAAGCTCAGGTTTAGGAAACCAATGTCTTAAATTACGGAAAAAGTTGAAGGATGAAATCAACAATCTGCAATGAAAGTGAAGTGTCAATCTAAATTTTAGTATTTTAGCTTTCTTCAAAAAACATACATCATGAAAAAAAGCTGGATCGTTATTGCAATCATTATTATTATTGGGATACTCCTTTACAGTTGGGTTAAAGGCGCTTATAACCAGATGGTCACACAAAGTGAAACCGTTGACAAACACTGGGCTGACGTTGAGAATGTCTACCAGCGCCGGGCCGATCTGATCCCTAACCTGGTAGCCACCGTTAAAGGCTATGCATCGCACGAAAGAGAAACTTTGGAAGGCGTGATCAATGCACGGGCAAAAGCCACCCAGACCACCATTAATGCAGGAGAACTAACACCTGAAAGCATGGCTGCATTCCAGCAGGCACAAGATGGATTAAGTTCTGCATTGTCACGTTTAATGGTTGTTGTTGAAAGATATCCTGATCTGAAAGCCAATCAGAATTTCCTCGAATTGCAAGCGCAACTGGAAGGTACTGAAAACCGAATCACCATTGAAAGGCAAAAATTCAATGAAGCGGCACGACTGTACAATACGTATATCAAATTATTCCCTAAAAACATGTTAGCCAACCTCTTTGGTTTTGATGTAAAACCCTACTTCGAAGCACAACAGGGAGCAGAAACTGCACCAAAAGTTGAGTTTTAAAGTACATATTCACTAAATAAAACCGCAAGATGGGAACATCAGCAAGACGTTTTTTTAATAAACGGGAAAAGGATGAAATCCAAAAGGCCATTCTGAATGCCGAATTGGACACATCGGGCGAAATACGGGTACATATTGAAACCCATTGCGAAGCAGAGGTACTTGATAGGGCTGCCTATTTATTCAAAAAAATAGGTATGCAAAAAACCGAACTCAGAAATGGCGTGCTGATCTACCTTGCTGTAGAATCGCAAAAATTCGCCATCATAGGCGATAAAGGAATTAATGCAGTGGTGCCTGAAAATTTCTGGGATGACATTAAAAATAAAATGGCGACTCACTTTGAGAAAGGGGAATTTGTTATTGGATTATCAGGGGGAATTGAAAGTGCCGGAAAACAGTTAAAGAAACATTTCCCAAGGCATTCAGATGATATAAATGAATTGTCAGATGAAATATCCTTTGGAAAATAAAAGCAGAGATCAAGAATATAATTTGTTACACCAATGCCCACCAGATTAACATACACGCTTTTTTTAGCAATCGTTTTATTATTTGCACATACAAATGTTTATTCCGACATACCTCCCAGGCCTTCCCCACCCAGGCTAGTAAACGACCTGGTAGATATATTAACCGAGCAACAGGAAAATGCACTGGAAAGGAAATTGGTAAACTTCAGTGATACAACCTCCAACCAGATCGCAATTGTAATTGTCAAATCTCTGGACGGCTATGACCCTAATATGTTTGCCTATGAGATTGGTGAAAAATGGCAGGTGGGTCAGAAAGAATTTAACAACGGCGTTGTGGTACTCGTAAAACCCAAATACGGAAACGATCGAGGCCGCGTGGCCATCCAGGCTGGATATGGTTTAGAGCCTGTAATTACAGATGCTCTTAGTAAAAGGATCATAGAAAATGAAATGATTCCCGAATTCAGAAATAATAATTATTACCAGGGAATTGACAAAGCTACGGATGTGCTAATGGCATTAGCTGCCGGGGAAATTTCCGCTGATGGTTATGGTAAAAGTACCGATGCTACGCCGCTTGCCGCTTTATTACCATTCCTTATTTTCATTATTATTTTTATACTAATCCGGGTTAGCAATGCCAAGTCTAAAAATATAGGCGGTAATTTACCTTTTTGGACAGCCTTATGGCTTGGTAGTAACATGGGCAGGTCATCAGGAAACTGGAGCAATTTTTCCGGAGGTGGTAGCTCAGGGTTTGGAAGCGGAAGTAGCGGTTTTGGCGGTTTTGGTGGTGGCAGTTTTGGTGGTGGCGGCGCCAGTGGAAGCTGGTAGCCATACATCCGTTCTATATGAAATGCATGTAAATATGTATATAAGTTATTAACATAAATGCCCCTATTTTATTGATTTTCTTAGCGTTTCAGATTCGTTAATTATAAAAAAGCCTCCATAATTTTATTTTGACAATAAATTGAATATTTTTGAAGTCTGTTAAATAGTATTTTAACACTACTTTAACATTTACCAGAAAACAACAATTATTATTGATAATATTTACACCATGATCTTTAACGTTAGCGTTATTAAAAGCCTGATGAGGCTCAAAGGGCTTTTACTCAGTGGTATTTTAACCCTATTATTATTCACCAACCTATCTTTCGGACAAACAGCAGAAGCAGAAGCGAATTTCGTGGTTTGTAAAGCCTGTCATACTATCGGTGGCGGGAAGCTTGTAGGGCCTGATCTACAAGGCGTCACGGAACGTTATGATGAGGCGTGGTTGATCAAATTCATTCAAAACTCACAGGAACTCATTAATTCAGGTGATTCTATAGCCGTAAAGGTTTTTGAGGAGAATAATAAAATCCCTATGCCGCCCAACAACCTCACAGACGACCAGGTTAGAGACATTCTGTTATACATCGAAAATGGCGGAAAGGTAGCTGAGTCAGAAGTTGGGGAAACGAAACAGGAAGTAGCTGAAGCAGTGGTTGAAGAAGAAGAAAGCACAGAACTTCTTGCTGAAATGAAACGCGAAGATGCACGTCATCTGCAGGCTACATTCATTGCTATGGTAGTCTTAATGCTACTTGCGCTCTTTGACCTTCTGGTTACAAAGATCATCAAGCAGAAATGGATACCCATAGTGATTCTGATCATCGCAGTAATCATCAGCGGCGAAGTAATCTTTATAGAAGCAACCAACCTGGGTCGTCAACAATATTACCAGCCTGAGCAGCCCGTATGGTTTTCGCATAAGGTGCATGCCGGGCAAAACCAAATCGATTGTAAATACTGCCACTTTACAGCAGATAAAAGTATGCATTCTGGCATTCCACCTGTAGCTGTTTGTATGAATTGCCATAACCAGGTAAAAAAAGGCAAAGTAACTGGCGAAATAGAAATAGCAAAAGTTATTGAAGCATATAACAATGGAGAACCCATCGAATGGGTAAAAGTGCATAACCTCCCCGATCATGTGTATTTCAACCACTCACAGCATGTAAACGTGGGCAAAATGGATTGTACCGAATGCCATGGCGATGTAGCTAAAATGGATGAGATCATACAGGTGAATGATTTAAGCATGGGGTGGTGTATCGACTGTCATAGAACCAAGGAAGTGAATTTTGCCAATAAATTCTATGATCAGTACAAACAACTGCATGAAGAAATCGCCAAAGGCGAAAAAAGCAAAGTACTTGTCACCGATGTAGGTGGCGAAGATTGTCAAAAATGTCATTATTAATCAGAAATTTTAAAATTCCATTTGAATACCATGGATAAACTATACTGGCAAAGTCTGGATCATTACAAAGATTTAAAAGAACAGTCAAGTCCTGAAAAGGTAAAACCTGAACCCGAGTTCTCTATCGAAGGACTGGACGAATCAGAAATAAAAGGTCAGTCGAGCAGACGCGATTTTTTGAAAATGCTTGGTTTTTCAGTAAGCGCCGTGGCACTGGTGTCAAGTTGCCAAATGCCTGTGAGAAAGGCCATCCCGCTTTTGAACCAACCCCATGATCTGATTCCGGGAGTACCCAACTTTTACGCGTCCACTTTTTACGATGGCAATGATTATTGTAGTATTCTGGTAAAAACGCGTGAGAACAGACCGATAAAAATTGAAGGTAACGACCTATCGAAAATCACAAAAGGGGGTACCAATGCCCGCACACAAGCTTCAGTCCTTAATTTGTATGATGACGCGAGGCTGAAAAACCCCCGTTTGGGTAAAGTAGATTCTGATTGGGAAACCATTGACCGTGATGTACTAAACAAACTTCACGATGCGCGTGAAAGTGGCAAAAAGGTGGTGTTGTTAACACCTACAATTATCAGTCCTTCAACGCGTCAGCTCATCAATGAATTCATTAGTGAATACCCAAATTCAAAATGGATTCAGCGCGATACGATCAGCTATTCCGCTATGCGTAAAGCTAATGAAATAAATTTTGGCCAGCGTATCATTCCAAATTATCATTTTGATAAGGCAGATACAATTGTAAGTTTTAATGCCGATTTTCTTGGCAACTGGCTGCTACCCGTGGCTTTCACAAAACAGTTTTCGGCGAAAAGAAAACTGACCGATCAAAGTAATGAGTTAAACAGGCTCTATCAATTCGAAAGCAACTTGTCATTAACCGGTGCCAATGCCGATTATCGTATTTCGATTAGACCTTCCGAAGAATCGGCAGTACTTTTAAATTTATACAATGAAATTGCTAGGAAGACGGGCGCAACAACCTACCTGGCACCGGCAACAACTATTGACGTCTCAAAAGCTGTCAACGATTTGCTGGCCAGTAAAGGAAAATCCATTGTCGTTTCCGGCACTAATGACCTGAACATTCAACTGATCGCAAACGCCATTAACCACTTGCTTGGCAACTACGGTGCGACGATTGACACCACGAAACCCATCCATCTAAACCAGGCAGATGAAGCTGACATGCAGCAATTGGTGAAAGATATGAATGCCGGAAAAATAAGCGGTCTTCTTGTTTATAATACCAACCCAGCCTACGATGATGCTGATGCTAAAAGTTTTGTCAACGGACTGGAAAAAGTAGCTTTCAAAGTAAGTTTCGCGGAAACACTCGATGAAACCGCTGATTTATGTGATTTTATCTGTACTACACATAATTTTCTTGAGTCGTGGGATGATGCACAACCTATAGAAGGCTCATTCAGTTTTACCCAGCCTGCCATCAGGCCTATTTTCAATACACGGCAGTTTCAGGATAACCTCATCAAATGGATGGGACTTGATGTAGACTATGCGTCCTATATGGAACAGCATTGGAAATCCATGATATCGCAACATGAAGAGGCTATGGGTGATTTTACAGAAACTTGGAATAAACTGAAACATGATGGTGTGTTCCAACATGCTGCTGAAGAGACAACGCAATCTGTGTTTATGGCACAGGCAATAAAAGCCACTGAACCTTCGGCTGAAGGTATCGAACTAGCCTTATATGAAAAAATGTCGATCGGTACCGGAAAATACGCAAACAACCCCTGGTTGCTTGAAATGCCCGACCCGATTACAACGGCTACCTGGGACAACTATGTATGCGTTCCGGTTGATTTTGCGGAAGAAAAATCGTTGAAATACGAAGACGTGGTTTTAGTGAATGGTGAATTTGAGCTGCCTGTGATCGTGCAACCCGGACAGGCCAGCGGCACCGTCTCCATCGCCCTTGGTTATGGAAGAACATCGGCAGGAAAAGCAGGTAACGGTGTGGGAAAAAATGTGTATCCGTTGCTAAACACTAAAAACGGCTTTACTGATACGGCCGGCACAATTGTGTCTATCGAAAAGGTGGCAGGAAAAACCTATGAACTTGCCGCCACACAGATCCATCACAATATGGAAGATCGCCCTATTGTGAGAGAGACTACTCTTGCTCAATTCATGGAGAACCCGGTTTCAGGAAATGAGCAACATCTCCTTGACGAGAAAAATAACGTAACTCTTTATTCAAAAGTGGATTACGATGGCATCCATTGGGGTATGACCATAGACCTGACCAGTTGTACAGGCTGTGCTAACTGCGTTATCGCGTGCCAGGCTGAGAACAATGTACCAGTAATAGGAAAAGACCAGGTAAGAAAAAGACGGATCATGCACTGGATGCGTATCGACCGTTATTATTCTGCCGATCCAGAAAACCCGGAAGTACATCACATGCCAGTGATGTGTCAACATTGCGATAATGCACCTTGTGAGAATGTATGTCCGGTAGCTGCCACAAACCACAGTGATGAAGGATTGAATCAAATGGCTTATAACCGATGCATCGGCACACGTTATTGCATCAATAACTGCCCTTATAAAGTGCGACGCTTCAATTGGTATGAGTTTGCCAATAACAATAAGTTCGACTACAATATGAACAGCGAATTGGGCAAACTGGTTCTTAATCCGGATGTGATCGTCAGGCAGCGCGGTGTAGTAGAAAAATGCTCACTGTGTGTACAACGTTTGCAGGCCAAAAAACTCGAAGCCAAGAAGGAAAACAGGGCATTAGTTGATGGAGAAGTGCAAACCGCCTGTTCGCAATCATGCCCTACAAATGCCATCCACTTCGGAAACCTGAAAGATGAAAATAGCGAGGTAGTGCAGGACAACAAGTCGGAAAGGATGTACCATTTACTGGAACAACTACATACGCTTCCTTCTACCAGCTATTTAACAAAAGTGAGAAATAAAGAATCTTAGTATTCAAATCAGAGAAAGACTAAACTGAAATACAATGTATAATACCAGAGTCAGAGGAATTTTAATTCAAGGCAATAAATCCTACTCCGATGTAAGCAGGGACATCATCCGTCCGATGGATGAAAAAACCCCTCTTTGGTGGTGGATTACTGCCTTCCTTGCCACAGGTGCCCTTTTTTGGGGCGTGTGGGGATTTTACAACACCATTTCAACAGGAATTGGTGAATGGGGACTGAATAACAACGTTGCCTGGGGATGGGCCATCATCAACTTTGTCTGGTGGATTGGTATCGGACATGCCGGGACGGCATTTTCAATCTTCCTGCTCATCCTTCGTCAGAAATGGCGGACATCCATTAACAGGGCGGCTGAAGCCATGACCATTTTTGCGGTAATGGCAGCAGGTTTATTCCCGTTAATCCATATGGGTAGAATTTGGGATGGATTTTTCATTTTCCCCTACTGGAATACCCGCGGACCTTTATGGGATAACTTTAACTCACCCCTATTCTGGGATGTGGTTGCTATCAGCACCTACTTCATGGCATCATTTGTATTTTGGTATATCGGCATGATTCCTGATTTTGCAACAATCAGGGAAAGAACAACTTCAGCAATTAAGAAAAAAGTATATGGCATTCTGAGTTTTGGATGGATTGGCAATGCCAAAGGCTGGCTACGTTTTGAAACTGCTGCATTGTTGCTTGGCGGCATGGCTGCACCACTTGTGGTATCCGTTCACTCTATTGTATCCATGGACTTCTCTGTATCCGTTATTCCAGGATGGCACACAACCATCTTTCCACCTTATTTCGTGGTAGGCGCTATTTTCTCTGGATTTGGTATGGTACTTACTTTGATGATCGTGATGAGGAAGATATACAAGTTTAAAGATTATGTAACAGATGGCCACCTGGATGCTATTGCCAGGATTTTGACATTTATTTCTCTGATCATGGGAACTGCCTACACAACCGAATTGTTTATGGCATGGTACAGTGGTAACGAATACGAAATGTTTACTTTTATGAAAAACAGGATAACGGGTGATTATAAATTTGCCTTCTGGACGATGATCACTTGTAATGCGATCATTCCGCAATTATTCTGGTTTAAAAGTATCAGGAAAAATATCACGATCGTATTCATTATTTCATTATTTATCAACCTGGGTATGTGGTTCGAGCGCTATGTGATCGTAGTTACCTCACTTTCAAAAGACTTTTTACCTGCTACCTGGGCAACCTATCAACCAACAATCACTGAAATAGCTGTTTTTTCAGGCACAATCGGATTATTTGTACTTGGCGTACTCGCCTTCTTCCGCTTTGTACCGACAATAGCTATTAGTGAAGTAAAAGGCGTATTAAAAGAAACGACAACATTAAAATCATTTAACGATGAGTAATACGAATATTATCGGCGTTTATGAGGATGAAGATGTATTGCTGAAAGCAATTGACGAACTTCAGGAAAATCATATCAAAATAGCAGATGTGTATTCGCCCATACCGATTCACGGCGTGTTCGAAAAACTAAAACTAACAACCAGGTTACCCTATGCAACATTTATATATGGCGCAATTGGCACCATATCGGTGTTTGCATTTCTCTATTGGACATCTGTAGTAAGTTATCCATTGAAATTTGGTGGAAAACCACTGAATACTTTATCGTTTATCATTATCATGTTTGTACTGACCATTTTTGTGGGCACTTTATTTACTTTTCTTACATACTTCATTCGTGAAAAAATGTATCCCGGTAAAAAAGTAATATTACCTGTGCCACGCACAACCAATGATCAGTTTGCAATTGTAATTGAGAAGGATCAAAATATGAGTGATTTGGAAGCAAAAAAGGTAAACGACTTGCTGAAAAAGACCGGCGCGGTTGAAATTAAAGAATCTGAGTAACATTTTAAAATCAAGTAACATGAAATTTATTCGTCTGTTCTCATTATTGCTCATACCGCTAATGTTTCTGGCATGTAACAGGAGCAAGAATAATCCGGGCTACGATTATATGGGCAAACATGATATGTATTATACAAAGTTTTATAAAGCTTTTACGCCCAACCCTGTTTTCAGAGACAGCATGACCAACCAGTTGCCTGTAGAGGGCGCGGTAGCAAGAGGCAAAATGCCATTCCCCTACCCCGGCGCGAGCATAGCTGAAAGAGCTGCCAATCAGGCCAAATCCGGTTTAGAGGTTAGCAATCCTCTCGAGGTAAATGAGGAAGTTTTGGCCAATGGAAAGGCACATTATGATATATTTTGTATCAATTGCCATGGGAAGAACGGCAAAGGTGATGGAAATCTTTTTACAAGTGGATTGTTTCCTGCTAAACCAACTTCATTGGTTGAACCTTATGTGCAAAGCAAACCTGATGGTGAAATATTCTACGTAATTACCTATGGATCCATTTCAGGATTGATGGGACCTCATGGTGCACAAATACAGCCGGAAGACAGGTGGAGCATTATTAGCTATGTAAGAGATTTGGCGAATTAATTGAATTGAAATAATAAAATCAACATAAGATGGAAAAACAATTAAAGGTCGGCGAAGGATTTAAGATAATAGGTTTCGTGCTTATTGCTTTCGGCCTGTTTACCGTACTCACTGGTTTGTTAACAGGCGACCACGTAAGAACATGGGCCAACCTGCTGCTAAACAACTACTATTTTATGTCAGTTACTATAGGCGCTACGTTCTGGCTGGCCATGCAGGCGATTACACAATCGGGCTGGTCGGCAGCTTATGTGAGGATACCGCAAGCAATGAGCAATTACCTGATTGTTTCATTCATATTGTGGGCCTTCATGTTTTTCGGACTGCATGATCTATATCATTGGACCCACCATGATGCTGTAATGCATGATCCTATTTTACTGCATAAGGAACCTTATCTGAATATCCCTTTCTTCACGATTCGATACGTCTTGTTTTTTGCCCTCTGGATATTCCTCACACAGCGAATTAAAAAACTGTCACTTGAAGAAGATAAAATCGGTGGACTGACCAATTTCAATAAAATTGAATTCACATCGAAAGTATATATTTTCGTTTTAGCCATCACCTTTTCTCTTTTTTCCATCGACTGGCTCATGTCTCTCGACCCACATTGGTACAGCACGATTTATGCGGTTAAAAAATTCGTAATGGCATTTTATCATGGCATTGTGGTCATTACTGCTATTGCTATAATTTTAAACAAATTAGGCTATCTGTCCATACTAACAAAAACCCATATGGGTGATTTCGCAAGGTATATTTTCGCCTTAAGTATTATTTGGGGATATGTCTGGTTATCACAGTACATCCTTATCTGGTATGCCAATATTCCGGAGGAAACCGTCTATTATGTGCCACGTATCATGGAGGATTATAAAACTTATTTCTACCTTGAACTTATCGTGAACTGGGCATTCCCATTCTTGTTCCTGATGTGGAATCGTGTGGCAAAGAATGCTTGGGCTTTACTTTTTGTGGCTGTGGTTTTAATGGCCGGACAATGGATCGAGCTCTATATGTCGATCATGCCTGATACAGCGGATACACACAACATCACCTATATTGAAGTAGGTACTTTCCTTGGATATTTTGCTTTATTCGCCATGGTGGTAGCCTGGTCACTGGCCAGAATTCCATTGGTAGCGAAAAACCACCCATACCTGATAGAAAGTTTAGAGCATCATTAATATGTTTCCGATGCAATGGAAAGTCCTGTTATCACTGACAGGACTTTTTTTTTCAGAAATTCCATGATAATAAGTACTTTCGAAAGCATATCAAGTGCGTATTGTGAAACTAAAAAAAGTATTCAATAACATTTTTCAAAAGATTAACATCTTAAGTCTTGATGTAGTGGCTGGCAGTATGATGACAGGCATTTTTGCCTGCAAGGTGCTTCATGTTGAATTACATTTTTGGTGGATTGCGATACTTGTGCTGGCCGTTTGGGTAATGTATACTGCGGATCATTTGTTGGATGCGTGGCGAAAAAAAGCACATGCCAGTATTAAAAGGCACCTCTTTCATTATAAGAACATAAGAACTGTTCTACCGGTTTGGATAGCTATTGCAATTGCCTGCATCGTACTCAGTTTGATGATGCTGGAAAAAGATATTATTTACCTGGGCATCCTGCTTGGAATTTGCATACTGATCTATTTTGGAGTTGTTTATTTTAATAAGGAAAAAAGGCCATTCTTTCTTCAAAAAGAACTTTTTATAGCATTGATATATGTGCTGGGCATTTGGCTGGCACCCATCGTTTGGTACGGAAAAAATCCTGATGGAACAACGCTCATGATCATTGCCAACCTGGTATTGCTCGCATGGACAGAAGGAATTCTGGTTTCCTGGTTTGAATTACATGATGACATGACAGACAAACATATGTCATTTACAGTTTTATTTGGCAAAAAGACCAGCAAAAGATTCATCTGCTTTTTATTAATCCTGGTGTTTGTTTTTAGCATTTCCGGCATTTTTTTTATGAGCAATAACCCAACTATCAGGATGGCATTCGTTATTGAACTGATGATGGGGTTGGTATTGGCTCTTCTTATTTCTCTTCCTGAAGTTTTTAGTAAAAATGAGCAATACAGGTATGTGGGTGAAGCAAGTTTCCTGTTGCCGGGGTTAATCATGATTATCTGACAGATCGGGTATTTACCTCAAATAAGTAAATAAATAAGCAGCTATTTCACGCTCAATCAAAAGAACTTCTTATTTTTGAGTTAAATTCAATTACTGATGCTTCTTTTCATTGAAATCAGGTTACTCGATTTTATTGATGTCTTTCTTGTAGCGGTGTTGCTTTTTGGCTTATACCGGATGCTAAAAGGCACGGTAGCTATCAGTATTATTATCGGGC
>JAZBOW010000057.1:0-16470 GCA_036351335.1 Bacteroidales bacterium
CAGAAAATGCTGTCGAACAAACCATCGACGAATAATGGGACTGAATATAATCATCGTTGGGATTACGGTTGTCATTTCTATCATTGCTTTTAGCAATACAGAGTTGTTCGACAGGCTGAAATTCAATGCTTACCTGATCAAAGAGCATAAGCAGTATTATCGTTTTTTCTCATATGCGCTGGTGCATGCGGGCTGGTTGCACCTGCTTATCAATATGTATGTGCTGTACTCATTCGGAGATATTGTAGAAGAAGCGCTGATGATAAAATTCGGTTACCGTGGATTGCTGTATTACGCGCTTTTATACATTGGGGGTGTCATTTTCTCAACGCTGTTTGATTTCAGGAAGCAGCGGGCCAACCCTTATTATAATGCCGTGGGTGCATCGGGTGCCGTGTCGGCAGTGGTGTTTGCCAGCATATTGTTAGACCCTTCGGGCAGTATTTTTATTTTCCCAATACCCTTTCCATTACCTTCATGGGTATTCGGAATTGTTTACCTGGTGTATTCAGCCTATATGGGCAAAAGAGGCGCTGACAACATCGGGCATAATGCCCATTTCTGGGGTGCTGTTTTCGGTATTGTGTTTACCATTATTTTAATACCTGATGTGATTCAGCAGTTTATTCAGACGGTGTTTTAAAAATCTAATTCGCATTCGGATCCACCGGGAATTTTTTCCAGTATTTGTATTCTTCGCCCATCTGATTCACAATATGTTCCCACATGGTGGTGGGCTCGGTGCCAAATACCTGTTGCGAAGTGGCACGGGCAATAATCCATGAGTTTTTTTCGAGTTCCAGGTCCAATTGGCGGGCAGCCCAGCCCGAGTATCCGATAAAAAAACGAATGTCTTTCGGTAGAATGGTTTTTAAGAGCATCATTTCTTTCAGCATTTCGATATCGCCACCCCAGAAAACACCTTTAATAATTTCGAGGCTGTCCGGAAGTAATTCACCTTTGGTATGGATATAAAAAAGGTTCTCAGTGTCGACAGGACCGCCCAGGTAAACAGGCGCGTCAAAATCGGGGAAATCTTTCACCACTTCATTAAAATTGGCCGAAATGGGTTTGTTAAGGATGGTGCCAAATGATCCTTCTTCATTGTGTTCGGCAAGCAGCACGACTGAACGGCCAAAAAAATAATCGCCCATCAAAGGCTCTGATAATAATATCCTTCCCTTGGCCGGTTTTACATTATTGGTCCTTATCTGTAAAAATTTATCTATCTCGTTCATATTTGCTGTTTTCTAAATGGAGGAAAACCATTACTTTTACAAGGTTTTTCACAAAAAACATACCATCATTTTGAAGCCACAGGATCATTACGATAAATATATAAAATTACGGCAACAATATCCATATTTCAGGTATGTTGATTATGCTTTTAAAATACATAACAATGAACTCGAATTAAAGTTCACCTTCGATATTTCAGATGCTTTCACCTTTACACCCAGCTTGAAATTACAGCATCGCGATTTTTATAATTTAAATGGCTTATCACCAGAATCTATGTCGAACATGGCTTTCCATATAGGTATGATTGAGTTGATAAGCTATTGGAAACTGACTTGCTCTCCCACGCTGATCATTGAACCGCATAGACTTTCGGACGAGCAGATGAATTGGTGGAAAAAACTATATTACCATGGCCTGGGCGAATTTTTTTACCTGAATGGCATCAATCCCAATAAAGATGATTTTGTTAATATTCCGTCAAAAGGGAATGTGTTGCAACCTTTGTCAAATAATTTGAGTGGTGAAAAAGTGATCGTCCCGATAGGAGGTGGGAAAGATTCGATTGTAACGCTTAAGTTACTGAAAGGAACAGATTTTCAGTTGATTCCGATGGTGCTGAATCCACGGGAAGCCAGTGTAAGAACCATCGAAACGGCAGGCTTCGTAATGGATACATCCATCGTTGTGGAAAGAACGCTTGATCCGCTAATGCTGGAATTGAATACCCGGGGATTTTTAAACGGGCATACCCCTTTCTCGGCTTTGCTGGCTTTCGTAAATGTGCTCGCGGCTGTGGCATCAGGAGCTAAGTATGTGGCTTTATCAAATGAAAACAGCGCCAATCAAAGCACCGTACCCGGTTCTGATATCAACCATCAATATTCCAAATCGTTTGAATTTGAGCGTGACTTTGCCTTTTACAGTAAAAAGTATGTACATCCTGATCTTGTGTATTTCAGTTTTTTACGGCCCTTGAATGAATTACAGATCGGTAAGCTGTTTTCTTCCTTTTCGGAACATTTTTCAGGTTTCAGAAGTTGCAATGTGGGAAGCAAAGAAGACAAATGGTGCGGAAAATGCCCCAAATGCCTGTTTACATTCATCATTTTATCACCCTTTGTTCCGGGCGATCAATTGTATCAGATATTTGGAAAAGATATGTTGAATGATGCTGAACTGAAACCTATTTTTGATGAACTGACAGGCAAATCTCCTGTAAAACCATTTGAATGTGTGGGCACACCAGACGAGATAAAGGCTGCGTTAGACAGGTCATATGAAGTAACAAGCGAGGAGAAACCTCCTGAATTGCTGCGGAATTTTCAATATACAGGAAATGGTGGTGATGATTTTAGGGAATTGATGTCGTCATTTAACACGGAAAACCTGTTGCCACTCTCTTTTATGAAAGTGCTTCTGAATAAGCAGGAACTCCCTTTGTCAATACAATTTAAGTTATTTATACTGAATAAGTTCGGGTCAAATCCGGAAATAGTGATCCTTGGATTTGGCAGGGAAGGAATATCCTCTTATAAGCAATTTCGTTCCTATTATCCTGAGGCAGTAATTCATATCGCTGATAAAGATCCATCTATAAATGATTTAGAAATAACCAAAGGAGATCCGAAACTTGTATTTCATACTGGGAAAGGATATCAGTCACGATTAAGACAATTTTCGATTATCGTAAAGTCGCCGGGCGTGAAGTTACATGCTGAAATGCCAAATGAAAAGTGTCTTTATTCGCAGGCCGACCTGTTTCTCGAATTTTTCAGGGATCAAACCATTGGCATTACAGGCACCAAAGGAAAGAGTACGACTTCTTCACTTATCCATCATTTGCTTGAAAAATCAGGGAAGGATACCGTGCTGTTAGGCAATATCGGTATCCCACCTTTTGATATGCTCGATCAAATTAATCTACACACCGCCATTGTATATGAAATGTCGGCCCACCAGCTCGAAAATGTAAAGCATTCGCCACATATTGGTGTGTTGCTGAACATCTTTCCTGAGCACCTTGATCATTTTAACAGTTTTGATGCGTATAAAAAGGCGAAGAATCATATTTTCAAGTTCCAGAAACCCGGCGATGTAGCCCTTGTGCAGGATGCATTTTCAGCAACTGTAAATGGAAGGAAAATTATATTCGCAGACAAAAAAATATCAGATACTGACGCATATATTGATCAGGAAAGCCTGGTCTTCGCTTCATCCGGCAAGAGGTTTGAGATAGATGACAGCCAATTAGCCCTGAAAGGTGATCATAACAAACTGAATATGTTGGCGGCCATGCTGGCTGTTTCGGCAGTGGGAGTTGAATTGAAAACCTCATTCTCACACCTGGGTTCTTTTAAACCCTTACCACATCGACTTGAATTTGTAGGCCGGTTCGATGGCATTGATTTCTACAACGACAGTATTTCAACGGTGCCCGAATCAACGATAGCAGCTATAAACACATTACAGGATGTGAAGACTCTTATTTTGGGAGGCTATGACCGGGGTATTGATTACGACGGATTGGTGACGTTTCTAAATGAAAGTGAAATTGAGAATCTACTTTTCCTCGGCAAGGCGGGCGATACGATGATGCAGCTTTTTTTCAACAGCATATCTTCAAAAAATCTAGTTAAAGTTGCTGATATTCAGATGGCTGTTGAGTATGCCTTTGCAAAAACAATTAGTGGAAAATGCCTGCTGTCGCCTGCCGCCTCCAGTTACGACCAGTTTCATAATTTTGAACACCGGGGTGACACCTTTAAACAATGTGTTCAACAACTCGGGCATAAAAAAAGCGGGTAAGCCCGCTTTCTATAGAATTTAATAAAGTAAGGATTATTTCTTCGCATCCTCTTTTTCCTTATCCTTCGCCTCAGCCTTAACCTCAGCTTTATCCTTTGTTTTCTTTTCTTCTTTTACCTCTTCAGCTTTTGTTTCTTTTTTTGCTGTTGTTTTCTTCGCTGTCGTTTTCTTTTCTTCTTTTACTTCAGCAGCTTTTTCCTCTTTTTTGGCCGGGGACTTCTTTTTGGTAGTGGCAGTTTTTTTGGTAGTTGTTGATTTTTTTGCCGGTGTAGTTTTCTTAGCAGCAGTTGTTTTCTTGGTTGTGGTCTTTTTTTCTTCCACTTTCTTTTCCTCAGCTACAACTGGTTCTTCTTCTTTTTTAACAGTGGTTTTTTTTGTTTTTGGTTTCACTGCTGCCGGCATCACTTTCCGGTCTTTTCTCTTTCTTTTTCGACTCACTCCATACGTGCCTGCAATTATTTTACCCCTTTTTGTCTTTTTATCTCCTTTACCCATGGTTGAATTATTTGAAGTTTGAATGGGGGTAAAGTTACCAAAAATTAAGGAGCCTGCAACTCTTTATCCTATCATTTTCTGTTCTTTAGAAATTGATTTTCGATAATGTCGCTTCTTTTAATACTTCTGCGCGACCATTCGAGTAATATTTCCTGTTTTTCATCTTCAGATAAGGACCAATTCGTAGAAGAGTTCCTTAGCCGATTGGTAAGGGTAAAAAGTATCAGCGCTGCTGATACAGATATGTTGTAGCTTTCGGTAAAGCCGAACATCGGTATTTTTAAAAATTCATCTGCATTTTCGAAGGCAATATCAGAAAGTCCGTTGAGTTCGGTTCCGAAAACGATGGCCATTTTTCCGTCAAGCGGAATGCTTTCCAGGTCCTGGTCATTTTTGTGTGGCGTGCTAGCCACGATTCTGTATCCCTGTTTCCTCAATTTTTCAAACGTAAGCAAGGTGTTTTGCTCTGTTTCGTTGTATTTGAACAGGTTAAGCCATTTGGATGCACCAAGGGCTACATCAGGGTTTACATCATATTGGTTGTTATTTTCTATGATGTGTACATCCTGTATCCCTGTTAAGTCGCAGGTGCGAAGTACAGCGCTCGCATTGTGTGGTTGGTAAATATCTTCAAGTATAACAGTGATATGCCTAGTTCTGTTTGCGATCACTTTTTCAAACAGGGATTTCCGGTTTGGTGTGAGAAACTCAAGCAAGTGATCAAGCAGTGCTTTTTGAGGGTCAGAGTCTGCGTTTTTCAACTATTTTCAGGAATTTGTGCATCACAAAATTAAAAATATAGGACAGGATTTAACGCAATTGCAATTTATTTTGTCGTAGACGTTTCATTATTAAGAAGAAAAATATACTTTTGCATCCTCAAATTGAATAGGAATGGCAAAGAAAAAGGATCCAGAAATCAGAGGTGATCAACGGTTAGAAAATATTGAAGAATCGTTGACCAGAACCGAACAGTTTATTGTAAATAACCAGAAAATTATCAGCATTGTCGTAGGTGTTATCGTTGTGGCGATACTTGCTTACTTTGGTTTTCAGAGATATTACCAGCAACCAAAAACTAAAGAGGCGCAAGAGCAGATGTTTATGGCGCAAAAATATTTTGAATCTGATTCGCTTAACAAAGCTTTGTATGGTGATGGCAATAGCCTCGGGTTTATTGATATAGCAGACGAGTACAGTTTTACAAAACCCGGAAATCTGGCCAATTATTACGCCGGTATTTCTTTCCTGAAAAAGGGAGAATTTAACCAAGCAATTGATTACCTCGTAGACTTTGAAAGTGATGATCACATAGTTGGTCCTATGGCTATAGGTGCTATGGGCGATGCCTATCTTGAACTTGGTGAGAATGAAAAGGCAGCTTCCTATTATATAGATGCTGCCAATAAAGTGGATAATGATTTTACAAGTCCCTTGTTTTTATTCAAAGCCGGGCAGGTATATGAAATCATGGGCGATTATAATGCCGCTTTGGATGTGTATAACCGCATTAAGGATGATTATGCAAGAAGTAATGAAGGCCGAACCATCGATAAAAATATTGCAAGGGCAGAAACAAAAAGTGAGTAAAATTAAAATACTATAAGTTTTCATAGAAACCCGGTGAGATGATCGCTGGGTTTTTTTATTTTTACGGGGTATGGAAAAACACGAACTTCGTATTGTTTTTATGGGCACACCCGATTTTGCCGTCGCATCTTTAAGCGCATTGGTTGAAAACGGTTACCCGGTTGTGGCTGTCATTACGGCTCCAGATAAGGAAGCCGGAAGGGGCAAGCAGATCAGGTTTTCAGCCGTTAAGGAATTTGCGCTGGAACATAAATTGCCGGTTCTCCAGCCCGAAAAGCTCAAAAATGAACATTTCCTGCAGCAATTGAAAGACCTAAAGGCCAATCTGCAGGTGGTAGTGGCGTTCAGGATGCTGCCGGAAGTGGTTTGGGACATGCCCGAATTGGGCACTTTTAACCTGCATGCTTCACTGTTACCCCAATACCGGGGGGCGGCACCTATTAATTATGCCATCATCCGCGGAGAAAGAGTTACAGGCCTGACCACGTTTTTTTTAGATAAGGAAATAGATACCGGCAGGATCATCGACCAGGTAGAAATAGATATTCATGAAGAAGACAACTTTGAAACACTGCACGATCGAATGATGGAAGCCGGAGCCATGCTGGTAGTTGAAACTATTGAAAGAATACGAAAAGGAAAGGTGGAAGCCGTCGATCAGTCGAAATTGATCCAGCCGAGAGAGGTGTTACATACGGCACCTAAAATATTCAAGGAATTTTGCCATATTAACTGGGCAATGTCTTCTAAAGAAATATATGATTTTATAAGGGGTTTAAGTCCGCATCCGGTTGCTTATTCATTTATGGAAACTTCCGGTGAAAAAAAGTTGCTCACGAAAATTTATAAAGCGGATTTTGAAGAAACAACGCATCATTTGAAGCCGGGGAAAATACTGTCTGATCAAAAAACCTACATAAAAGTAGCAACCAAAGATGGATATATTCAAATCCTGGAGCTTCAGATCCCAGGAAAAAAACGCTTGTCAACCGATGCATTTTTACGAGGATTTCAAGAGAATTTGGTCCTGTTTTCGTGAAAAACGGACTTTAAAACCACCAATAAAATTCCCCAAAACCTTTAATAATTGGGGTTTTTAGCCCATTTTAGGCCTGGTTTATTAACAAAATGGGGGTTTTATTAACAATATCGTGCTATTTCCTGCGCTATTCCTTGCTTTTAACACTTTTACAACTATATTTGCTATTGATAAACCTTATTTTTAATTAAAATTATTTATACAATGAACAAAGCTGAATTAATCGACGCAATGGCATCAAATGCTGGACTCAGCAAAGCAGACGCCAAAAAAGCATTAGACGCATTTGTTGGAGCAACAAGTGGCGCTCTTAAAAAAGGAGACCGTGTAGCATTAGTTGGATTCGGATCATTTTCCGTATCAAAAAGAGCTGCCCGCAAAGGCCGTAACCCACAAACCGGTAAAGAAATCAACATAGCAGCTAAAAAAGTTGTTAAATTTAAACCAGGTGCTGAACTATCCAAAAAAGTTGGTTAGTCATCTGTAAAGATTTTAAAAAGAACGTCCTGAATTTCAGGGCGTTTTTTTATGCGATATATTTTGTGTAATCCAATATAAAACGGTAGGGTAGCAGGGCATCTTCTCCGGCATATTCAACGCCAACGCGTTTACCTGCAATGATGTCGGAAGCTTTACAATGAATGCCCCTGTCTTCAATCCAAACCTGTTTTCCATTCAATAAAACACCATTTTGTTGCAATGTAATTCCAAGGGCTTTAGTTAATTTCCCCGGACCATTTGCTAGTAAGTACCCGGTTTTATCTTTCCCTGTTCTGATCAACATTTCCTCTAAACCAACCAATGGATAGATTCCTCTTATCAGCACCGCATGTGGTGTATCTATCGGACCGGTGACAATATTGAATAAATAGTGAATGCCATAACACAGGTACACATAGCTTCGGCCTCCTGTGGCATACATGACTTCAGTTCTTTTAGATCGCAATCCGCCATAAGCGTGAGATGCCCTGTCTGTAACACCTTCATAAGCTTCCGTTTCGGTGATCATTCCGCCGGTAACAAGACCATCGATGTTGGTGAGAAGGAACTTTCCCAGTAGTGATCTGGCCAGTACAGTTACTTCATGATTGTGATAATACGATAATGGGAGTTTCGACATATTGTACGGACTAAAAATAATAGCCCAGGCCGAATGTAACTGATAAGTAACTGACATCCTGTTTGATGCTTTCATTGTAGGGTTCGTCATTCCAGTCCCAGCCTGCTACATTGTTAATCTTTAACTTCGATTCAAAGTAGTCGACGAAAAGAAGTATATAATAATTGGCCAGTTTATATTTAAATCCGGTACCCAGGCAGTATGCGAAGGCATAACCTCTTCCGTTCAGTCTGTAATATTCCCGTAGCTTATCACCATTATCAATTGATCCATTTAAAACAAGTTCAGGTGAACTAACACTAAAAAGTCCTACCAATGCTTTTACGTCCCACGATAATGATTCTGAGAAGGGAAGCCGTAAATAGGGCCCGACCAGAAAACCGGCACTGCTCCAGTTTTTTGCGCTTTCCGAACTGAATGTAGTGTCAGGGTCTTCAGGATTACTGCTGTATGCTGATGTGAGCGCATCTTCATAACGAAAGTTGTCAAACTTATTGCTGCTGTAACTTAATTTTCCTTGCAAGCCAATGTTATGTGTGAGTCTGTATGCATACGTAAATTCAAAGGACACACCTGTTTTTGCCCAGCCTGAGGTGGAATCTTTCAGGTTCATTTTGGCAAAGTCGTTCAATGGAAATGAAGGACCCACTGCCAAACTGATATATTGGCGGTCAGATTGTCCATGTATCATTTGGGTAGCAAGCAATAGTATAAAAAGAAGTCGTAGTTTCATATCCGTACATTTTTAAACAAACATAGACATAAATTATTCAAACTTCATATTTAGCTGGTCGTACCAAATCAATCTCTCATCCTTTTGCCTGATCACATGTTGGTTTTCGAGCAACCATCTCAAAACGGAAATCACTTTCTCTTCATTTGCATTGATGTTTGAAACCAATTCGTAAATATGTTGTGGTGTATCTGTCAGGCTAGATTTTACAAGTTCTTTTATATTGTTAAATTCCAAATCATTCAGTTCTACTTTGTTTTTTTCAAGACACACATCGCAAATGCCGCACCTTTTGGATTTGGTTTCACCGAAATAAGCTAAAAGCTGGATGCTCCTGCATTGCATGGAGTTTGTAATAAAATCGAACAGGCTCTGGAGCCTTTTTTCGGCAGCTATTTTTAGGTCGTGGTAATTTTCTTTTGAAAACTGGATGTATTTTGTGCTCAGTCGCTCGGTACTGTATACGATTTGTGGTTTAGTTCTGATGGGAATGTACTTTAAAATACTGGTTTTATTCAACGCGACAAGTTTATCAACCACCACTTTCTTGTCTAGTTCCGCCCGTTTGGCAAGCAGTGTTTCATTGATGTCGATATAGTCGTTAAAAATGCCGGTATACGACCTTAAAATCTCTTTTATCAGCCTGTCTGAACCCGGATTCTCTACCAGGTAACGGTATATTTCTTCTTTTTTTACCGGTATGAAAAGTTTTGAGAATTGCCCTGCCGATTCTACGTAGAATAAAAATCCTTCACGTTCAAGAAACTTAATAGCGCTGTATGTTTCAATAATATTGAATCCGTATTGTCCAGCGAAATCGGCAATGCTGAAGTCGAAGCCAATGTCAGCTCCGCTGCCTTCAGGTAATTGGAAATAATTGCCCAGGGCATTGTACACATTTTTGATCAGGTTTAAGGAGGGAAATGCGTTGAGCAGTTTCTTTTTCGCGTTTGTGATGTCGTTTGCATTAAATAAAAGGATGCCTGCTGCCGGTTTCTGATCTCGCCCGGCCCTTCCTGCTTCCTGGAAATAGGATTCAATGCAATCCGGCAGATCATAATGGATAACCAGCCGCACATCTGCTTTGTCGATACCCATGCCAAAGGCGTTGGTGGAAACGATGACCCTAGTTTGTCCACTCGACCAGCTTTTCTGACGTTCATCCCTCAATTTGGCTTCAAGTCCTGCATGATAATAACTGGCATTCACTTGGTTTTTGGATAAAATATCTGCCAATTCACGGGTTTTCCGGCGGTTTCTCACATATACGATGGCCGATCCTTTTTCTTTCATCAAAAGCCTGATGAGCTTGCCAGTTTTGTCGGTTTCTTTCAACACAGTGTACGCCACATTTTTTCTCTCAAACCCTGACTTGATGAGGTTGGATTTGGGAAAGTTTAATTTCGACATGATGTCTTCAACCACGGATGGGGTTGCGGTGGCCGTTAATGCCAGCACGGGTGCTGAAACGGCATATTGCCTGATATTTGAGATGCGCAGGTAGGGTGGTCTGAAATCATAACCCCATTGTGAAATGCAGTGGGCCTCATCAACTACGATCATACTCACATTCAGCCTGGCAATCACATCAATAAAACTGCTGTTTTCAAGCCGTTCGGGCGAAACATACAGGAACTTGAATTTTCCGGTCAGGCAATTTGAATACACCGATTCAATCTCATCTTTATACATGCCTGTATAAATGGCTCCGGCGGGTATGCCTTGTCTTTTTAACCGGCTTACCTGGTCTTTCATCAGGGCGATCAGAGGAGTGATGACGATGGAGGTTCCTTCCTGCATCATGCCTGGTACCTGAAAGCAAATAGATTTTCCACCGCCGGTAGGGAGCAGGGCAAGTGTATCATTTCCGGCTATCACGGAATCAATAATTTCCTCCTGTTTTGGTCTGAATCCTGGATAACCCCAGTATTGCACCAGTATTTTTTTCGCTTCAGAACTCAATGACTTACCCTTTTAATGTATGATAAATACTTGTTGTAATATAAAACCGAAGATACAAAATAATAATTGCTTTTTCGATACTGGTTAATGTATCCGAAGAATAGCCTGTATTTTTAAAACATCTCCATATAATCCTTAATTTTGCCTTTTACTTTGAGAAAAAAAAGTGTAAGAACGCATAACTGCCTCTAAAACAAGTTAAAAAATCAACACGCATGGCGAAGAAAGTGATTATCTGGGATTGGAACGGCACCTTATTGAATGATACCGATATTTGTGTGTCGTGCATGAACCGGGTGCTGAAAAAGCGGGGACTTGAATTACTTGATGTGCAGCGATACCGTGAAATATTTACTTTCCCTGTAAAAGATTATTATCTAAAAGCCGGCCTGGATCTCAATAAGGAAGCATTTGAAATCCCAGCCATGGAATTTATTAAACTGTATCATGAGAGTTTGCATTCGGCAGATTTGTTTCCGTGTGTAAAAGATGTGCTGAAAAGTTTCAAAAACAGGGGTTATTACCAGGCGGTGTTATCGGCAATGGAGCATGAAAGCCTGGAAGCCTCCCTAAAAGAAAAAGGCGTATTTCCATATTTCGATATCATTACAGGCATTAACGATCATTATGCACACAGCAAATTGGAAATTGGCAAAGAACTGATGGGTGTCATCCATTTTAAAAGAAGCGAAATATTGTTGATTGGCGATAGTTTGCACGATCTGGAAGTGGCAGATGAATTGGGAATTGAATGTGTGCTGGTGGCCAACGGTCATCAATCGTTTGAAAGGCTCATAGAAAGAACACCGAGGGTGCTGAAGGCTTTGAGTGATGTGGTGGATTATTAGAGACGAGAGTTTCGAAAGGGCGAATTAGCGAAATTGCGAGTTGGCGAGGCGGTGAAATAGTGATGGCAAGTGCTTAGGTTTTCCCCTTTGAAGAATGTGTGGTAGCGTTGAAAAAAAAACGAGTAAAGCGTAATAAGGTGGGCGAAAGGGAGAATGTGTGATGTAATTGTTAATCAATCCGCGGTGGGAAATCAAACTCGATGGTGTCGTTTTCCAATACTTCAAACCTGAAATCATCATCGGAAACAGGATTGCCGCCCTCGTCAAAATAGGTCCAATCACCGCTTTGTATACCATGATCATAGGCACCACTTACCTGTATTTTTCCATCCGGCCAATACAAAGTAAATTTTCCGTCCAATGAATCGTTCACATAAGTTCCTTCTGTCATGGTGCTGCCTTCCGGGAAAAATTTGAACAATGGTCCTTCGCGTTTTCCCTGCCTATATTCAAGTATTTCCGTTGGTTTCCCGGAATCGGGGTAAAAAGTAATTACCTTTCCGTGTAACTGGCCGTTTTTATAGTTTTCTTCAGAAATAAGCGCTTCATCCACATCGCTGTAATACAGCCATTTTCCTTCCTTCTGCTGTTTAAAATAAAGCCCTTCAGCCATGGTTTTCCCATTTTTATGAAAAGATTTCGTTGCAGCCGAATCTCCTGAAGCACTATACAGTGTGATGGCTTTCAGACTCCCGTCTTTATAATAATATTTGAATTCACCGATAGGCTTATCATCCTTAAACTGGCCCTCGTAACGCACGCTGCCGTAGTTGTAATTCTTTAACCATTTCCCCTGTTTCAGGCCTTGTTCATCAGTTATATTTTGGGAAACAGATACATTTACAAATGCACACATCAACAGGCCGCTGAGAATAATATGGAGAAAAAAAGTAGGCTTCATATGCATACAAATTTACCTATTTTTGTACGAATTCAAAATACTACACATTGAACGAATATTCGTCGAAATTATTGGAGCTGGCCGTGGGTGAATTATCACGCTTGCCTGGTATCGGGAAAAAAACAGCGCTCCGGCTAGCACTTCATATCTTGAAAGAGGAGGAAGCATTCTCGGAAAACCTGGGTAAAGCCATCATTAAAATGCGTAGAGAGATAGTTTTCTGTAAGAAGTGCAACAACATTTCTGATTCAGATATTTGTGAGATTTGTGCCAATCAGAAGCGGGACGAAAATACCGTATGTGTGGTAGAGGACACCCGCGATGTGTTAGCCATTGAAAATACAGCCCAGTTCAATGGATTGTATCATGTACTGGGCGGTATTATCAATCCCATCGAAGGCATTGGCCCGAACGACCTGTTCATAAAGCACCTTATCGAACGTATTAATCATGAAGATATCCGAGAGATTATACTGGCATTACCTGCCACTGTTGAAGGCGATACCACCAGCTTTTACATCTATAAGCTGGTGAAGGAATTCGGGATAAATGTGACCACCATCGCTCGTGGAGTTGCCGTAGGTGACGAATTGGAATATACGGATGAGATCACTTTGGGCCGTTCTATACTCAACCGCTTACCTTTTGAAAATTCCATGAAACGCAAATAAAATATTAAGTAAGAGCTCGCTCATTTATTAAAAAAACAATTACAATGGCTTCTTCAGACTTTTTAATGACCAAAATAATTGCCACTCTCGGACCGGCTACCAATGATGTGAAAACCATAGGGAAATTAATCGAAGCAGGTGTGCGGGTTTTCCGCATAAACTTTTCGCATGGCAGTTTCAGTGAATTTGACCAGATGATCGATAACATCAGGAAAGCAGAGAAAGTAACGCAAACATTTGTCGCTATTCTTGGGGACCTTTCAGGCCCCAAGATACGTGTTGGAAAAGTAATAGATGAAGGCGCGCTATTAAAAAAAGGACAGGAGGTCAGGTTTATTAAAGATACGATTCTAGGAGGTGAAAATGGCAAAAATATATTCTCAACGACCTATCCTGCATTTATTGATGAGGTAAAACCGGGCGAGCGTGTATTACTTGACGACGGGAATATTGCGTTAAAATGTGTGGGTCGAAAAGGCCGGGGTGAGAAAGCGTATCTCGTTTGCGAAGTAGTTGAAGGAAATTTGCTTACTTCCGCCAAAGGCGTTAACCTGCCTGATACACAATTATCTGTTCCATCGCTTACTGAAAAAGACCACCGTTGTGTTGAATATGCTACGAAGAAAAGCTTTGATTTTTTAGCGTTGAGTTTTGTAAGAGAAGGCAAAGACATCAGGGAGTTGAAAGCCAAAATGACGAAGCTGAGAGCACGTCCGAAAGGATTGGAAGTAACTGGTGGTGACCTGGGTTTTTCAACAACCTATGAAGATGATGCCTATATACCTATAATCAGTAAGATTGAAAAGCCACAGGCGATTGAGAACCTGGAAGATATTTTGGCAGAAACCGATGCCGTGATGGTAGCCAGGGGAGATCTGGGTGTGGAAATGGACCTTGCAGAGGTAGCTATTCTTCAGAAAAAGATCATTCGGATGTGCCGGGAACGAGGCAAACCGGTTATCGTGGCTACCCAAATGTTACAGAGCATGATCACCGAAGCCGTCCCCACCCGTGCTGAGGTTTCGGATGTGGCAAATGCCATAATGGATGGCACTGATGCCGTGATGCTTTCTGGTGAAACGGCTGTTGGAAAGCACCCGGTGGAAACCGTTAAAATGATGCGTCGTATTGCCGAAAGGACAAATAGTTATATTAAATCGGAATTTGCTTTCCGTGGAAAATTTGTGAAGTACGAAGGTAAACTCAACCGCAAAGCCACCATGGCAAGGGGTGTTCACCTGATGACAAGGGATATACAGGCTACATTCATCATTACCTGGATGCATTCTGGAGGCAGTACCGTTTTTCTTTCTCAGCAGCGGATGCAGGCGCCTATTATTGCATTCGGTGAGAACATTACCCGACTCCGTCAAATGTCGTTATTGCATGGTATTTACCCTGTGTATATGAAGCAACCCAAATCAGGTAGTAGATTTGTGGCGGCTATGAATACATTTTTAAAGGAAAACCACCTCGTAAAAGATGGTGATCCCTTAATTGTTGTGGCCAGCAGTCCGATAACAAAACGGGGCATCACCAACAGGGTTGTTATTCATTATGTGGGTGAAGAGTTAGAATAAAAAAATGGCCGACAGGTTAAATTGAACAATAGTTCATTCAACTTGCAGTCGGCCATTGTAATTAATTCAATGGTTCAATAATCTGCTATTAATTTCCATCCCATACCTGCCAGTCGGGTGCGCCAAAATGCGTCTGATTTGTATCGTAAGCAGCAAGTATTCTGTAGCTGCCGTTTATCTGGAATTGATCAACATTTACGGTATAATCAATAGCATACAGGTCGCCACCACCTGGTTCGTATTTGTTGAACAGGATGGTATTGCCTATAGGAGAGGTACACAGATTGGTTGTGTGTAATCCATCAACCATCAGGTTTTGGGTAATGTCAATAATATGACCATCTTCCACCCTGAGCACCTTTACTCTTTCATTAGGAGTGCTGTAGCCCTCAGTTGTAAGAAAGACCAGGAACTTTCCATCACGGGTCCAGGAAATATCACTGTGAGACCCGGAATTAGCCTCAGGTTCATTGTAAAGGATTTGTTTGTTTGAGCCATTAACATCCATAACAATAATAGATTGTCCCCACCAGTAAGCACCCGGATCAGGTGTTCTCATGTTTCCGCGGAAGGCAATTTTTTGGCCATTGGGAGAAAAAGCTGGAAAATAGGGCCACCAAAGTTCAATACCTTCTACGAGTTCTTTGTTCTGTGTCAATTGTTGCACATTGGTACCATCCAGGTTGATGGTGAAAATATTACTTGTTGAAGCGCCCCCATCAACAGGATGTCCGTGAAAAACTATTGAAGACGTTGTTCGGGATGCGTCCATCGACTGAATATCCCACATCAACTCGCTGGTCACCTGGAAAAGATTGGACCCGGTTTCACGATCGCAAGTATAGATCACTTTAATGAAACTTCCACCGGGTTCTTTGCTGGTTACGATGGCTTTCTGGCTATTATAACCAAGTGCCAGTTGATTTATCGAGATAACATTGGGTTGTACTTCCGCTTTTATTGCTCCGGTTGTTGGAGATACGATAACGTATTTTGATGTTGAAGCTGCTGCAATGATCAGTGAAGTGTCTGGATCCACTGGATTAGTGTCATCTTCTTTCTCTACGCATCCTGCAATAACCAGCATGCCGAAGAAGAAAAGAATGATAAATTTTAAAGTTTTTTTCATGTTTTTGGTTTTAGGGTTTTTACTGTTTTATGATTTTTTTTGTTAAACTATTTCCGTTCTCAAGAACTATTTCGATGAAGTAAATACCTTTTGGATATTGACTTAAGTCGATTGTTTGCTGATGCGACAGGTTTGATTCTAAATTGTGAGCTTCCAATCGTTGGCCATTTATTGAATAAATGCTGAAGCTATTAAATGGCTTATCTGTTTTAATAAACACCTGGTTAATTACTGGATTTGGGAATGTTTCTATTTGATGGTTCAAATGGTCCTCAATTCGGGTTGTAAAATCATATTCAACAAGATAGCGCACACTATAACTGGTGAAACCATCCAATTCTGTAATGATCATCAC
>JAZBOW010000058.1:0-18168 GCA_036351335.1 Bacteroidales bacterium
AAAAGTGTTCTGTTCGGGTCATCTTTTGTCATCAGGTCAATCTTACTGATGACATCATCCAGTGCATTTTTCGTATCGGCCCTGAACTGGACGATCATCAGCGCCTGGGTATAATCAAAGTTCACAAGGCCTTCAAAATCTTCTGGGTCGCCGCTCATATTATACAATTCCAGGTATTGGGCAACAGCGTTTCTCGAGTCCGGTATTTTATCATATAATTCGTCATCTTCATTGTTTAAAGAGCGGCTCATGATCCTGATCATTGAGGCTAATGAGTTAACACTGCCCACCATCGTGTCTTTTTCAAGCTCCGTTTCATATTGGTCCATTCTTTTAAGGAGTTCTGGATCTTTCATATCACCCTCAAATAAAACAGTTAAATACTTGGTGCCTCCAAAATCTTCGTTGGTTATGGAGGTAGCCTGCCGGAATGGATGTGAAGGCGGAAGAAAGTTTTCCGAATTGGAATCGACATGCAGAAATGCAATTCCTGCACCGGAAAATAACAGAAAACTCCCGAATACGAATAGCACAATAACGGGACGGGTGGTAGCTATTCTCGCAAAAGATGTCAATACATGATCGATCAGGCTAGTTTTTTTTCCGCGTAATGATTTCAATACCTTGCCTTTCTTCTGTACCGCCATCATAGCCGGAATAAAGGTGATACTTAAAATGAGAGCAAAGGCAATTCCCAGGGATGCGGCCACACCGAGTTGCTGTGCCGGTAATAAAATGTGCACCACCAATCCCATAATTCCCGCGATGGTAGTAAGCCCAGTGATAATGACCGGTTTTTTTAGTTTCAGCAATACTTCCCTGGTAATATCCTTCATGGTCCAGTTGCTATGTGTGGCATTTAATTCCTGATATCGGGCAATAAAATGCACGCCATAATTATTTGCTATCGCGATCATCATAATGGGCGCAAGGATAGTGATGATGCTCAATTCCCAGCCCATTAATGGAAAAAATCCCAGTGAAATCACAATGGACATGGAAACAACAAGAAATGGCAAAATAACACCCCTGATTTCACGGAACGATAACATTAAAAAGAGGATCATGATTAGCAAGCCCAAAGGCATGAGGATGAACATGTCTCTTGAAATATCCGCATTCACTTGCACCCTTAAATAGGGCGTGCCGCCTTTGTATACAGTTTCGTCGCCGGGAAATTCGTTTAGCGTTTGATCTATGATCTTAATGATCTGCTCATCTCCGACATTCCCGGCCACTTTGAGTATGATAGTGGCTTTTGTAAAATCCTCGGAGACAACGAGTTTATAAGCGAGTTCATTTTTTTTTATTTCTTCCCTTAATTCTTCTCGTTTCTCCGCAGTTTTTGGAATTTTTTTTACCACCGGATCAACGATCATCGCTCCATATTCACTTTTTATATTTTTGGTATCAAACAACGAAATTACCTGCTCAAACGCTTTCCCTCTGTTAAATGATTTGCTAATCGATTTAAGCCTGCTCAAAGTGTTAGGATTCAATACATCTTCCGTTTCAAATATCAATATTACCGGGTCGGAGTTGCCAAAAAGGGTATCTATCTTGGCCTTTGCTACCATGGCTGGTGTATCATCCGGCAGGTATTTCTCCAGATCAGGGTTAATCCTTGTATTTAATAAAGGGATGGCCGCCAGCAAGGTGATGATGACAGGCGTAATAATAAGCCACCAGCGATATTTAATGATAAAATCTTCGTATTTCATTTTTGTGGGTTTAAAATCTGACTCTTAACTCGATAAAGGCCCCGTTTAATACCTTTGATGCATAACTGAATATAGATCCATCAGACCCTGCCGAATAAAAACCCCCAATGCTGGTTTCTAAGTTATCTGTTATATTCCAGCTTAGTTTGGGCCTGATCAACCATTCTTCAGAAGTTATATTATAATAGCCTATGACTTCAATATCGATCGTATTGTAGGCAAACGATTTTGAAAATGAGAGGGAAAGGGCATGGTTGGTTTTTTCTTGCTGGTTAAAAATCTTGCGGTTAAATGCGGTAAGTTCCCGGTCGATCGTTTCATACAGGTTGGATGGTGGGGGGAACTCATCCATTGGAATAAAATCAACTGTATACTGGCCGATGTATTGCAAGATAGTTGTAATGCCCCAAAACGGATGTTCTATGCCTATTACGTATTGCAAATCAGGATTTGGAATGTTCATATTTTCAGCATAGTCTATGGTCAGGTTATATGCTGCTTCACCTCGTATGATCCAAGAACCTGCGGGAATCGCAAAATCAGCTCCTATTGTATTTTTTAAGTAGGGTTGCGCGGTCAGTTCAATCGACGGCATCATATCTACAATACTTATATTGCTAATGTTGAATCCATAATACGGATCATATCCATGAAAATAGGAAACGGAAAAACCGGCTTTTTGCAGGTTAAAATTAAACCGGGCGCCTATTGATCCGTTTTTGAATGTTTTTGCGGGTATTGTCGAATGCGTAAAACTGGTAAACTCACCAAGATCGAAAAGATCATACCGGTATATAGAAGGCCGGTAGATAGGGATTAAGACAAGTTCAAAATCAATTTGCGGAGTGATGTGCCACTTGGTTTGCACCAACAAATTGGGTAGTTTTTGGTCGTCAGGATTAGCAGTCAGAAAGAAATAATCATAGGGTGTAATATTATCGGTAGGGTTAAAGCCATCCATTCGACCCCAGGATACAATTTTGGCACCAAAATAGATGTCAATCTTATCAGACTGATACCCGGCATAGGTTTCTTTCAATTGAAACATGGTGTATAAACTGTCGAATTGGTTTCCGGCTCTGAATCGCAAATCGGTAAAAAGAAAAGCTTTATTTAGGGATAGCTCACCCTGGATACCAAATTCGGCAAAGACGGAACTATAATCAAAAGCCTCGCTCCCAACGAATGCTGAACCCCGTCCATAGCCATTAAAGTCTATGACCAATTTACTTTCATCTGCCGCGCCACTTGCTTCCTCAAACAAACTTTGGGCAAATATTGGTTCGCTGCATATTAAAAGGCACACGAATAGAAAAGGGATCTTCAATTTCATTGCAGAAGTCTTTGAATAATAACTCATACAAATCTATGCAGCGGGCGGCCTAAATAAGTGCAGCTTGCGCAGGGTGGACTATATAATGTAGTCCGATAAACGCACAAGGCATTGGATTGATTTACAATTTGAGGGACAACTTGTATTGGCTGGGTGTCATTCCAGTGGTATTTTTAAATACAGCGTAAAACGATGATTTGCTGTTAAACCCACATTCAAAACCGATGGCATCAATTGAAAAGTGAGCAAAAGTAGGATCAGCCAGTTTTAACTTCACCTCCCGTACGCGATACTCGTTCACAAACTGGTAAAAATTCTTTCCGATCTCTGTATTTAATAATTCAGTCAAGGAGTGCCTCGATAAATTCAGTTGATGCGATAGATTGGTAATGGTTAATTCGCTATCCAGATAAGGTTTTTTTTCATTGAAATGATCTTCAAGTATTTTTCTTATTTTTTGCTTTTCACTGACTGTTAACCTGGGATTTTTGTAAATATCCTGGCTTCCGTTTGTATCCTGTGAATAAATCTGCTCCTGCAGCAGGCCGTAAAATGAGAAAATATAGACCAGGATCAATATAAATGAAAAGGTAACCAATTGGGAATAGGTGGCGATACGGGTAACAACATTTACTATGCCAAGCACATAGGCAATCGACATAAATGACATATAAAAAATGATAACAAACAAAAGCCAGCCAAGAGTAATTTTCCGGTCGATTGTGGAAAATTCATTTTTCAGGTTGATTCGGTGACGGTGTACATTGACCAGACTGGGGATGGAATAGCCGATAAATGAGATGACCGAAATAGCACCATAGCTCATTTTAAACCAGGTAGAACTGTCGATTACAAAAAAGTCGTTGGGCAAAAGCTGGATGCCTGAAATATAAGCACCAACTTTGATAAATATGTATGGAATGATATGCCAGATTTGCCACCATTTAAGTTTGTAATTTGGATTGATAAGTGATTTTGAATAGAAATATATCAGCGGGTTGAAAATTAAGTATGGATTTGTAAGATGATTCATTCCCATGGAAATATCGATTCCCGTTGTAAGAAACTCAAGCCCAATGATAAGAAGCCAGGCGGTTAAAATCTTATTGGAGAGGCCATTGTCCCTTTTTACAAAAATTAGTATGATGCCTGAAAACAGGGATTGTGCAAAGCCTATCCATAATAAAACATCCATACCTATAAAAATACAGTATTGATTTTAATCTCCAAACGATTGTTATAAAAAAAAAGAACAAGCGGATCAGACTCCTTGAAGGTATCATAAAAAAGGTTACACTGCATGGCAATGTAACCTCTGATTCTTTAATATCCTGCTGATTATTCAGCAGCGGGATTTGGATGCGCAATCTTTTTCAATGCTTCCTCGTAATTAAATCCTTTAAAGGTTGGACTCTCTTCGTTATGGCATGTTTTGCACAAATTTTCATCAGGAACGATGAGGCCATTTTCAATCGATTTTTCACGGCTTTTCATAACGGAATTTGATTTGTAACCACTTCCGGCACCATGACATGATTCGCACGAAACACCTTCATCCATTTTTAATCCTGCGTGGAAAGCTTCGTCAGTAGCGCCAGCAGTTGAATGGCATTTGATACAACTGGCATCCGTGGTTGGATCAGCGATACCAAGTTTTGCTGCGATAGCTTTGGACTCATCATTAGCCAGTGTATTCATCGCGTTGGCATGTGGGCCTTCTGACCAAATTTTATACTGCTGTCCGGTTGCTGATTTATTGTGGCACATTTTACATTTTGCGGCTCCGATATAATCATAATCCTGAGCAATTAATGTGCTGCCTGCAAAGAAAAGCAGGCTCATCATGAAAATTAAACTTTTACTTGACATAATCTTTATTTTATTAGTTAGAACAAAATTAAGTAATTTCTTGAATCTCCTTAAACAATTCATGCAATAATTAAACCAATTTTAAAATACGGCGTGCGGTTTATACGAAAGCACAATATTAAGAATTATTCGGGATAATGAATCTAACAAATATACTTATGTAGTTCTTTAGATTCTTTTTAAATTGTATCAATTTGGCGACTTACGTATGTTTTTTGAATAATTTTAGAAAAGATTTGAAATAAGAATATGAGAAAAATCATAGAGTACGCTGGCTTTTTAAGTATTTTGTTTTTTTTACTTTTGGTATGCAGCATTAACCCTTCCTATTCGCAATCGGATGAAGATTGCATGATGTGTCATGAAGATCCTGAATTAACTACCGAAAGAAGAGGGAGAACTGTTTCCATGTTTGTCGATTTAAGAACCCTGAACAATTCAGTACACAAGGATGTAGAATGTTCTTCGTGCCATCCTGAAGCAGGTGCGGATGATTTTCCACATGCGGAAAATTTGCCCACTGTGGAATGTGGATTTTGCCATGATATCGCCCAGGAAAGATTTGACTCAGGGATTCATGGACAGGCATTGAGGCTTAATGCCCTGTATGCGCCTGATTGCAAAGAATGTCACGGAACCCATGATATTCTATCTAAAACGTCACCCAAATCGCGCACCTACAAAATGAATATCCCGATATTATGTGGCAAGTGTCACAGGGAAGGAGCACCTGTTGCCAGAACTTATAATATCAGCGAACATAATATCCTGGAAAATTATAGCCAGGGTATTCATGGCGAAGGCCTCTTTAAAAGAGGACTAATCGTAAGTGCCACGTGTAATGACTGTCATGGCAACCATCTGGTGCTGCCACATACAAGCATTAATTCCTCTATTTCCGTAAAGAATATCGCCAAAACCTGTATGAAGTGCCATGCAGAAATTGAAAAAGTACACACAAAAGTGATCAAGAGGGAACTCTGGGAAAAAGAACCCGGTGCCATCCCGGCCTGTACGGACTGCCATCCGCCCCATAAAGAGAATGTTAAGAATATCGTTACCACCATGTCTGACCGTTCCTGTATAAAATGTCATGCCGAAGCAGATGTTCATAAGGTGGTGAATGATTCCATCATTTCCCTAAGGGTTGATAAAACTGACATTGCCATGTCGGTGCATAAGAATATTCCCTGTGTAAAATGCCACTCGGATGTCACACCCCAATTAAAAAGACCCTGCGAAACAGCTTTTAAAGTGGATTGTTCTAATTGTCATGCTGAAGTGTCGAATGTGTATAATATGAGTGGGCATGGTCAGGCTTATTTCAGAAAGGACGAAAATGCGCCTTATTGCACTGATTGTCATGGAACGCACAAAACCAAGTCGCGCTATGATGACACCTCACCTACATACAGGACAGCCATACCGCAGCTTTGTGGCGATTGTCACAGTGCCGATAGTAAGGAAATTGAAATGGCTGACTTGAAAGAAGTGGATGCTTTTATGGATTATTCAAAAAGTGTACATGGAAAAGGACTTACAGAAAAAGGTTTATTACCAAGCGCCGTTTGTACGGATTGTCATACCACTCACTTTGAATTGAAAGAATCTGATGAAAGATCATCTGTAAATCCAAAAAATATTCCGGCAACCTGTGCTACTTGCCACAAAGGTATTTATGATGAATACATTGCCAGTGATCATGGTATTAATAGCGATGATGATACAAAAAAATATCCCACATGCGCCGACTGTCATTCCGCACATAAAATCTCTGATATTCATCAGGACAAATTTATGGGCGAAGTAACTTATCAATGTGGAAGCTGTCATGAAGATCTCTCAGAAACATATCTGGAAACCTATCATGGGAAAGCCTATACGCTTGGATATTTGAAATCTGCTAAATGCTCTGATTGTCATGGTGCACATAGTATTTATAATTCAAATAATCCAAAATCATCAATTAGCTCCCAAAATATTGTAGAAACCTGTAAACAATGCCATCCTGATGCGAATGCTAGATTCACGGGTTATTTAACACATGCTACACATCACGACAAAACCAAATATCCCATTTTATATTACACTTTCTGGGGTATGACTTTTTTACTAATTGGTGTGTTTGGTTTCTTTGGACTGCATTTATTGTTATGGTTGCCACGTTCCATTCAGGGGATAAAGAATAAGAGAAAGCATCGCGAAGCCCTGGGCCCGAAATATTATATCAAACGATTTAATACTGGTCAGCGTATGACGCACCTTTTCGTGATCATCAGTTTCTTATTGTTGGCGCTCACAGGTATGATGCTTAAGTTTGCTGGTATGCCATGGGCAAGTACGCTGGCAAAATTACTGGGAGGTGTGCATGCAGCAGGTAATATTCACAGGTTTGCAGCAGTTATCACATTCGGATATTTTATTTTTCATGTTATTTCATTGATCAGATTAAAAATAAAGCGAAAAATTCCGTTGGGGCAGTTTATTTTTGGAAAAAACTCACTCATGTTCAATAAGCAGGATTTGAAAGATTTCTGGGCCACCATGAAATGGTTCTTCGGAATGGGGCCAAGACCTGAATATGGTAGATGGACCTACTGGGAGAAATTTGACTACTTCGCTGTTTTCTGGGGCGTGGCTGTTATCGGTTTCTCCGGATTAATTCTGTGGTTCCCTGAATTCTTTACACAAGTATTTCCCGGCTGGTTTATTAATGTAGCTATGATCATCCACAGCGATGAAGCTTTGCTGGCTGTAGGATTTATATTTACCATTCACTTCTTCAATACGCACCTCCGTCCTGACGCATTCCCAATGGATACTGTCATATTTACCGGTACCGTGCCTTATGAAGAGTTTAAGCACGATAGGCCACGTGAGTTTGAAGAACTTAAAAAGTCGGGTAAACTAAAGAAAGTGATCATTAAAAAAGAAAAGAAAGGCAAAATGGAAAAATATGTAAAACCTTTTGGTTACGCCTTCCTGTTTATTGGCCTTTCTATCGTCATCCTGATCATTTATACAATGCTGTTTGGCTATAATTAGCCTGTCGTCATTTTATAAAATGTTAAGTAATATATGAACTGCGCTATTCAGCCCATTTAATGGTGCAGCCTATAGCCTTGGTAAAATCAGGATCTGGTTTTTCACCATCAAGCAATGATTCGATCGCGTTTTCAAGAAATTTTTCTTCTACGTCTGCGGATGATTTTGAATTATCATCTATTGCACCAATATAGCGCACAATATATTCCGAGTTTACTTTTTCAAGTAAAAAAACATGGGGTGTGCGTGAGGCGCCATATACTTTGGTTATTCGCTGTCCTTTATCCCATAAATAAGGAAAGGTAAATCCTTTCTCTTCAGCCCTTATGATCATATTCTCATAAGAATCTTCAGGTTGTTTTTGCGCATCATTCGGATTGATGGCAACGACAGGAAAACCTTTTTCTTTGTATTTTTTGTCGAGTGCGATAATCCGATCTTCGTACAGAACCGAGTAGGGGCAATGGTTGCAGGTAAATATGACAACGATCCCCCTGGCATCTTCAAAGTCATTCATCCTGATCATTGTACCGTCAACATTTTTTAAACTAAAATCAGTAGCCTTGTCACCTACTTTATATCCATCAGCGTACAAGACTGACATTGACAATACTGAAAAAGCGAGGATTAAAAATATTTTTTTCATTGTATTATGTTTTTTGTGATTATTTCATTTAATTCTTCAAATGTAATTTCACCTTCCCTGAAAAAATAGAAATCTTTATTAAACAGTATGGTAATAGGAATTGCACCTGACCATCTGTTGTTAACTTTTTCTATCCACTCATGTTGTTTGCTGTCATTCAGTAAAATAACATCCGTATCAATATTTTGTTCATTTATAAAGGGGATCACTTTTGTGCGGAGATGTATATCAAAATCCATACTTACCAGGATCATTTTGAATTTCTGATCTTTAAAATTTTGATTGGCTTTCATCAAATCAGGCATTTCTTTTACACAGGGTTTGCACCACGTGGCCCAGAAATTGATCACATAAGTAGTGTCATTTCGCTTGTTTAAAACAGGTTCCAGTTGGTCAAAACTATACACAGGAACCTGCTGTGCCGATATACCAGTAGACAATGCGCCAAAAAGGAGCAACAGCAAATAACTTACATAGGTTTTCATATGACAAAAATAGTCAACGGCGTATTTAAAAGACCGATACGTTTGCTCATTAACTTAACTTTAACAGCTATATTGAGGCTTTTTGATTTGTAAAACGCCTTTCGTTAAAGTAAGCCCATATGGAGACCACAAAAACGGTAACTACCATATAATAGACAAATGTAGGCACCGGAACAGGATCGCCTGCTGCATATGAATGCAAACCTGACAGGTAATAGTTTACGCCAAAATATGTCATCAGAATAGAACCATAGCTGATTAAGGATGCAAAATTAAATGAGAACTTATCCTTTAATCCTGGAATGGAACTCATATGTGAGATAAATGCATAGATCAGTACACTCACCAAAGCCCAGGTTTCTTTTGGATCCCATCCCCAATAACGGCCCCAACTTTCATTGGCCCATACACCTCCAAGAAAAGTACCAATGGTGAGCATATACAAACCAATCATTAGCGACCTTTCATTTATAGCGGTAAGGTTTGATATCCGCAGATCAATGGTAGTATTGTTTTTATGGTTTTTCAGGATCATTAAAATCAGATTCATTAATCCCAATAGCGCACTCAGGGCGAGGAAGCCGTAACTGGCTGTAATAATCGAAACATGTATGGTCAGCCAGTAAGATTTTAATACAGGAACCAGATTGGTAATTTCAGGATCCATCCAGCTTAAATGTGCCACCATCAAAATAATTGACGTTAAAAAGGTCGTAGCGGCTATGGTCATATTTGATTTGTTTGAAAACACCAGCCCTGCTAACAAAGTGACCCATGCGATATAGATCAATGATTCGTAACCATCGCTCCAGGGTGCATGTCCGGATATGTACCAACGCATGATTAAACCTGCTGTTTGATATATAAAACCAATAACGATTAGCACGATAAATATTTTAATGATAATATTCAGAATTTTTGACTGACGGAATATTTCAATAAAGGAGAGGATGATCATGATCAATCCAAGTATCAGATATAGTCTGCTCAGGTTCTGGAAAATATTCATCTTATTATACCTGATTTCCATATTAGTTTTCGTCTCTGATGGCATAATCACAGCACCAAATTTTTTCTGATAGTTGGCAATACCGGTCACCAATTCATCTGCAAGTTGGTTATTGCCTGTATTAATGGCTTCCAGATAGCTTGGTATGATCTGTACAAGAAATGCGGAGTCTTCCAAGGGAATATCTTTTACTTCAGGCTTTGCGTTATACCAGCTTGCATAAGGATCGGTAGGATTTGGCAATAAGTTGATTAAATCGCCATTATACAACATATAGCAAATATTCAGCCGCTCATCAACCGCGATAATGTCCTTGTCGAACATATCCCTTTTCGCAGGCTTTTTGTTATAGGCAGCTGAAACATGTTCACTTAATTTATAGGTACCCTGGCTCAGGTTGATAAAGTCGATGTAGGCGGCCAGGTTTTCTTCAACACCCAGCAATTTCTTAACGTCAGGATGTTTCACTTTAATCATCGGAACCGATTGCCACTCAACCGGGTTGCTAAGCATACCTAGTAAAACCTGATTTGGATTCATGTCCTGAATTTTGCTTTTTCTGGAGATTTTCCGCACCAGCTCACTTGCAAGTGAAGTCACAGGTTTCAGGCGCCCATCATGGGTTTGGGTGAGTAATTTTCCGAATTTTTCTGCCTGTGCCTTATCGACAGGATGCACTTCACCGGGGGCATGTGTATGCTGGGCAAATACATCAGGTGTGATCAGCATTAATGAGATCAGCAAGGTGATAACACCCGCTTTTATGCCGTTATTTTTTCTTTTGATCAGTTGCGCAAGCTTTGAGAATCTTGAATTCTTGTTGAACAGGGTTAAAAACATACCTAGTGACATCAAAAAGTAACCGATATAAGTGAAGAGGGTACCCCAGTAGTCATGGTTTACAGATAATATGGTACCCAATTCATCGCGGTCGTAAGATGATTGGAAGAAACGGTAGCCTTTATAATTCAAAACATGGTTCATATAAATCCGGTATGGCATTTCTAAACCTTCATTTTTGTCAATGAGCACAACTTCACTTGCGAACGATGAAGGACTGTTTGAGCCGGGGTATCTTTCCAACTGAAAGTCTAATAGTTTAAGTGAAAAAGGTACATAAATACGATTGGCACCATATTTCATTTGCAGTTGAAGACCATCAAAATCAACGGTTTGTTTTTCACCTTCGTAACCTTTCCCGCCACGCAGGGCGAGTTTCTTTGTTGTTTCACCGTTACTGGCTTCTATGACCACAGCATCTTTAAAATTCATATCGTTGCCATCGTAAGTAACATAATCGATCCCGCCATTTTTATAAAAATTGGTGAGCACCAGGTTGGCATTATCTATTTCATACAAATTCCGCTGCTCAAATGGATGCCATTGGCCGGGTATAAGGGTGTCGTTCACACCACCCATCATGGCCATGGTAAATACAGTGTCAGCCGAATTCATTAATAATGCGCCATCTTCAATTTTAATGTTTACTGCATCATCCACAAACTGTTCTCCAAAGTTTAGCACACTGGATCCCATTTTACCGGATGTGTTGTATTTGAAATAGTTAGTTTGCCTTCCCTGTCCGAAAGAAATTACCACTACGATATAAGGATCGCCATTTGCGTTCTGCTCGGTGATGACTTCCTGTGCATTTGCTATGTATTTAACTGATTTAAAGGTGTAATCCTTATCGTTAAAACTGAGGGATGATTTGTATGCTTTAGGGGTTAGGGTAGTAAGCCGTGTCGATTTTGAGTCATAAACCGTATCGTTTCCATCTGTAATACTTATGTCAATAAAGGTATTGTCAGTTATCATACTGTTTGATGCACTGCCCTCGCGTATATGCATCATGCCTTCATAGCTTACATAGCGTGTGATAGCGGATCCGAGGAGGATGACCAAGAAAGCGAAGTGAAACAAAAATATTGTGAATTTTTTTGGTTTGTAAAGTTTATAGATAAAGATATTGCCAACAAGGTTTATGGCCAGAAAAAGCATCAGAATGTTGAACCAGGTGGCATTGTATACAACTGCTTTTGCAGCTTCTGTTCCAAAATCATTTTCAATAAATGTGGCTGTTCCAATGGAAGCTGCAAATACCAGAAGTAAAAAACCCATGGTTTGCATTGAGAAAATTATGTTCAAAAATCGATTCATCTTATATAGTTTATTTATTTGTCCTTTATTAAAATATCTATGGCACCAACGCCAAATTTGCTAATTGAAGCCATCCTGTTTTCTACACCTTCGTAGTCTTCTAATTCCTTGATGATTGCCGCTTTTAATACACCATTGCCTACGCCATGTATAAAGGTGGCTTTGGTATAATCGTTCGAAATAGCACTCTGTAAAGCCTTTTTAAAGTAAGCAAGCTGTAGGTTCAGCATGTCAAGGCTTGTTAAGCCTGCAATATTTTCTACAATTTCACCGATATGCAGATCCACAACAGCTTCGTTCAGGTTGATTTTATGTTTGTCAATGAAGGGTTTTTCTTTTGCAGGTTCTGTGGCCTTTGCTTCGTTTGATTGGTTGAATTTTTTTTGATAGTCACTTTTAGAAACTACAGTTAGGGCTGATTGTAATGATAAAGTTAGTATCAATGCTTTTCCCTGCAACATGGTGTTAGTTAAATAGTTACCTTCTTTGAAAAAGCGGGCCGGCTTTATTTCAATATCGGAATGTAAAGGCTGGTAAAGCTTATCAGGTAGGTCGCGATGGAAAAGTACCTGGATATATCCTTTGAGCCATTTTTCAATTTCATCACGGCTGATGGTATCCAATACGATTTTGGAGTCAGCAGGGAGGGAGCCATAATCAATGCCCTCCATTACATTTTCTATTTCAAAAAATAAGCTGTACAGTATATCATAGGAGGTGTGGTTAATAAGTATCACGTCCATGTCTCCTGTAAGCAGCCATTGTTGTTCGTGGGGCTCAAAGGCAAAGTATAAACCCTTTTCTTCTTTAACGGCTCCCCATGGGTTTATTTCACTGATACGTCCCGGTTCTTCAATCTCTTCCTGCTGAATTTTGGACGTTTCGGGTATTCTTAGAGGTTCCGTAAAATCTTCAGCCGGCATGGAACGGTAATCGAGAATGAGATCGGCAGACAATACGGGCATTTCAAAGCCGTCATTGGTTTTTAGTTTAACAAGTTTATTGTCAATAATCCCGATGACAGTACCTCCGCCACGTTCATTTAAAAAATTTACTTTATCTCCTATCTTAAATCTCATATTTTATTGGCTGAAATAAGATTGCGAAAATACGAATATTAGGTAATTCAGGAATTATTTATTAACTAATTAACAAATATCACGATACCTTATAAAATGCCTGCTATGATTGATAGCTAAAAAAGTGCTGAATGGCATTCGGCACATAAAGTTACCTCCCATTCATTACCAATATCAATAGGATGTTTAAACTCCAATGAGCCTTCGCCCGTAGCATATTCGATGTTCCCCGGTACACCCTGGGCTTTAATCAAATGACACAAGTTACAGTCTCTTGAGATGGTAAGAAACTTATCACTCTGAAAACGGTCGTTATGGCAACGATAGCAACCATTATTTTCAAGATGACCTAAATAATTAGGGTATTTGTTCCATTTTACTTTCATCCTCGGAAAGATGTTTTTAGCATAGCCTTCCTTTATGGCTTCTTTCGCGTTTTTAATCAGCATGCTGCTTGTGTCGTATAATGCTGGATAACTAGATGAATAATAATCATCGATTTCACTTTCAATGAAAGCAAAAGCACTATCTTTAGTTGGAAAATCATTTACAAGAATTCCCATAGCCGTTAATTTTATTTCCGGAATATCGTTTGATATTTTGCCTGCTGTTATTGCCTCATCAATAAAACTTGATGGTGACCTGTAATTATGCGAGGGGCGGTTATGGCAATCAAGGCAGTCCATTTTTCTGTGCTCCAATGAGTCTAATATGCTTTCATCTACTTCATATTCAGGATCCCTGTAGATAGTCTCCTCTCCGGTGGATAAGTTGGTATATTTCACCCAGGCGATTATATCTCTTTCAAATGTGGCTGGTTTATATTCTATTTTGACGTTTGGATTTATATGCCAGTGAATACCATCCTGCAAGCCAAGCCCCCTGTATTGCGGACTTGTTTTCATCAAGAGACTGATATCCCATTCAGTATTTTCCTCATCTGCCATATAATGCTTGTGTGTAATATATTTTCTGTCATAAAACTTCTCAGGCCAATGGCATTTTTCACAAGTTTCCTGCGCAGGACGAAGGTTATGGATTGGTGTGGGGATAGGTGTAGGATAAGCTTCGGCCAATACCGAATAGACCTGGTATAAACCGGACAGTTTTGATCGTACATACCATCCAGCACCCGATCCCACATGACACTCTACACAATTAACACGTTCATGGGCAGAACCCATGTATGCGGTATATTCCGGTTCCATAACTTTGTGACAGGTTGTGCCGCAAAATTCGTTTGTTTCGGTATAATGAAAGGCCTGGTAGCTACCCAATGCTGATATAACCAGAAAAATGGCTAATCCTATTGAGATAAAAAATAACGCAGTCCTTTGTTTCGGATCATTGAAATCAACAACCGGGAATTTAAACTCCCGATCCACCTTGCCTTTCTTTTCTCTTCTCCTTTTTATCCGTATGCCAATAGGAATCATCAGCAAGCCTAAAAACATGATGGTGGGAAGTATGATATAAATGAATAAGCCCGAGTAGCTGTCTCCTTCAGCAAAAATCAATGAGAAAAGGAATAGAAAGACGATCATCACGAAACTAGTAACCGCGATGGCAGCTCCTATAAAAGTGGTCCAGCTATAATAGTGTTTTGGTAGGTTCATGATTATTAGTTTTTTAAAATAAAGCAGGCCTCTAAATCCTTTCTGGCTGATTATTCATTCTCATCATCGTCTTCAACGATATGTACATGATGATATCCATCGATCATCCCTTTAAAGTTACTTGTAACCGTGTGTCCGAAGGTACAGAAATAAATGTGGATAACCATAAATAGTGATAGCGCAAACCCTACAATAATATGTAACAATGCTGTTAAATGAATGCCGCTCCATCCAAACACATTTTCCACGATCATTTCAGGATAGAGAAGCGCAACGCCTGTAATAATAACCAAAGGCATTAACACGTACATAACTGCTACATAACTTAAAAGTTGTAATGGATTGAATTTTCGTTTTTTGGTTACCGGGTAAGGTGTTTTTTCTTTTTTAAAAACACCATACACATAATACCTGAATTGCTTCATCATCTTCTTCGGGAATTTTTTTCTCTTGATCCTGTAAAATTTCGAATTGCCTGTCGAAATATTGCCCACCAGGAACATGATGAAAAGCAAAATCATTGTGATGCCTGCCACATTATGCCAGGTAACAGCAATGTTGAAAGGAATGAATTGCACATTGGGATCAGCATACTGCAAATCAAGTCCGGTTACAATTAATGTGAGAAATGCAAGGGCGTTAAGCCAGTGCCAGCTTCTCAGCCAGATCGGGTATAAATATATTTTTTCGCTCATTTGCTTATGAATCTTAAGATGATATGAATTAAAATGCCACATATGGCTAAACCGAAAAATATGATGCTGATGTAATTCAGGTAAATATTGCGATTAGCGCCAATGATATAAGAGTCGTTGAGAATAGAGGCGTTTACAAATCCAAACTTATTTCGTTCTTCTTGTAACTTAAATTTATACAAAGTAGCTTTAAGAATCGAGTTCGCAGAATGACATTCGACACATTTCTTTACCGCTTTCTCTTTTGGTTGCACCAGATGAGCTACCATTGCATCATCACTAATGGCTGTATGGCATTCGATACAACGTACATGGGCAAAATGTAATTGTTGATTTGGAAGCCACTCATGTGTTACAAGTACATCAGGGTTTTCATAATCAGAAATGAGATGGTATTTCGTAATATCAGCATGACAACTCAAACATATATTGTTGTCATATATAATAACTTCTCTTAAATTGTTCCCAGTTACACGTGCACTAATTTTATATGTATGTGGGTCATGACACATGGAGCATCTAAATTCATCACTATGTTTACTTGAATGTACACTTTGATTAAATTCAGACTCAATGGCCTCAAAATGATAGTCTGCATAAGTATCATCACCTCCATGACAGTCAATACAACCAGGTTTCTCTTCCAATTTAAGTGTACATAAATGCGGGAAATCCTCGTACTCGTAGGAATGACAATCCGTGCATTGGAAATTCCAGTGATTTGATTCATAATATGCAACTGAATCAATAATTAAATAGGGATTCATTCTTTTTCGAACATCTCTTTCGGTTAGCTCGTTATAAAAGGTGTAAGTTTGATGCCCGTGACATTTGAAGCATATGCCGTTCTCCTCGGCAAAGTCAGGAATGCGCTCTTCAGTTTCCTGTCCAATGCTCGTATAGGAAGTAGCTGTGAACAGTATAATTACTATCAGATACAAGCATTTTTTTAATAAACTAAATTTCATTTGTTGGATGTTTTTTTAATAGGTTAAAATTAAATGGGGTACTTTTCCATACCCCATTGTAATTGTTTTATTCTGATGCTTTAAAAACACCATTTGTGCCATGTTCATTCATTACTGACTGAATGAAAACAATTTGGTTGATACAAATTTCATTCAATGGGATCAGGTATTAAAATTCCCACAAACGTGTGATGTTAAATCCAATTCTGAATTCTCCTTCCGTCCAGTCGCTTGTATTGTACATGTAAATATCCTGTGGGATGATGCCATTTGCAGTTCCGGCAAATATCTGAAATGCATGTGTGGCGGTGGCAATCTCAACACCAAAACTGAAGTTTGCGTTATACACATTTAATGTCTCGTAGTTTTCAGTTAAGGCATCAATATAAACAGGTTGTGTATAGGAAATAACAAAAGAGGTTTGTGGCGTGAATTTGAACCGTGCATGGCCGCCAAAGCCAAAAACGTCATGGTCATATCCTTTCACATTCGGCACATCAGCCTGAACAGCATTGTAATGGGTAAAGCTTGCGGTTAGTTCAAGTGAGAACCAGTCATTAAATTTGCGGCCTATAATTAACTGGCTGAAATACGAAAAACGATTGCCAAATTCATAATCATCTCCAAAATTGCTTTCGTTTCGGCCGTCAATAGCCATATTAGCATACACTGCTACTGTTAACGGCATCGTATTTTTTCGCGTTTGCCTTAAAAAGGCCCATTTTACCTGGAAGTCGCTATACATATTCTTCCGGGTAATTCCATAACCAACCATCAGGTTGTCGAGGATTGAATAATTAAGCCCCATACGCGTATTTGCTGAAGGTGCATAAATACCAAAAAGGTCCTTGATGCCATTGTCTTTGATCAATCCAAACCTGTGTTGGATCACCATTTCGAGTGATTTTTGAGCAGGAATAACCGATGTCTGGTCATCAATTAACATACCATTATCAAACATGGTGGTAATGGGTCTGTCTTTGACCTTTTTTTGCTTTTGGGTTTCTTCGTCCTGTGCAAAGCCAACCTCAAAACCAAATACAATTACTAAAAAGAGTATAATATATTTTTTCATTTTAATATCAGTTTAAAGGTTTAATTTAATTATTCTTAGCACCTTGCTCAATCCAGCCTAAAATTAATGCTCCTTGTGCCGATGTGTATTTGGCAAAATGACTTCCGTCAGGTAACGGGTAGTAATAAATTTTGCTTGAAACGGGATCTCCTTCATCAACCAATCCCATACTTGTAATACTATTATAGGAGTTACCTTCTGACAAGTCAGGAGCTGTGCCTCCGGTATTATGACAACCAGTGCATCCCTGGGTGCTATAAATGGGCTCAATCTCCTGGCTGTAGTAAATCGTGTCACTAGGGTCAGGTGGCTCTGGAACCGGCTCAACTATAAACTTATATTGGCACGACGTGGCAAACACAATCGCTGCGATAATGCCAATACTGTACATTACATGCTTTTTCATTTATTTTGATTTTAAGTGGTTAAAAATTTCAATCAAAGATAAGAAATTAAAAAAGGCTCCA
>JAZBOW010000059.1:0-5833 GCA_036351335.1 Bacteroidales bacterium
TAATCAGTATAAATAGTTAAATAGCTGCTAACGAAAAACTTATTTTATTACATTTGCCAACCTATAAATTTTAAAGTGCTAACCATTTAAGAATACGATTATTATGAAGGTTTTTAAGACGACTGAAATTAGGAATGTAGCGTTGATTGGTGGAGCTAAGTCAGGAAAAACGACCATGGCTGAGTCCATGCTTTTTGAAGGGAAAACAATCAACAGAAAAGGAACCGTTGAAGACCATAACACCGTTTCCGATTACAAACAAATTGAGATCGAACGGCAGCATTCTGTCCATTCATCATTACTGAATACGATTTTTAACGATAAAAAGATCAATATTATTGATACTCCCGGGTTTTCAGATTTTGTTGGTGAAACCATTGCGGCTATTGATGCTGCTGATACGGCACTTTTCCTGGTAAACGGCCAAGCTGGCGTTGAAGCCACTACCGAAACTGCATGGAGGCAAACTGCCGCCAATAACACCCCCGTATTCTTTACAATCAACCAGTTAGACCACCATGGAGCCAATTTTGACGAAACCATTCGGGCACTCAAAGATTATTTTGGCGAAAAGGTAACCATCGTGCAATACCCGGTAAATGCAGGCGAAGGATTTAATACAATCATCGACCTTATCCTGATGAAGCAACTGACGTTTAAAGATGGTGGTGGTGAACCTGAGATTTCTGACATTCCAGATTCGGAAAAAGATAAAGCCGAAGAATTGCACCTCACGCTGGTTGAAAATGCAGCTGAAGGTGATGAAGCCCTGATGGAAAAATATTTTGAGCACGACACCCTTACCATGGAAGAAATGAGAGAAGGCGTGAGACTGGGAATGGTTTCCAGAAGCATTTTTCCTGTGATGTGCTCTTCAGCAAAACATGGTATTGGTGTTAACCGGATTCTTGAGTTCATTACCCTTTCTTGCCCTTCACCCGATTTGATGCCTTCGAAAAAAACTAAAAAAGGCAAAGAGTTTTCATGTAAAGATTCTGATCCGACAGCATTATTCGTTTTCAAAACATCTATCGAACCCCACCTCGGCGAAGTATCATTCTTCAAAGTACTAGGCGGCACAGTTAAGGAGGCGCAAGATTTGATCAATGCGAGGACTGATAATAAGGAAAGAATTTCTCAATTATTCATCCTGAATGGAAAAAGCCGCGAAAAAGTGGATACTGTTTATGCAGGTGATATTGCCGTAACCATCAAACTTAAAGAAGTCAGAACCGGTGATTCCTTAATGGATCCTAAAATTGGACAAGGAGGATTTGAATCATTGCATTTACCAGAACCGCTTTACACGGTTGCCCTTAAACCTGAAAATTCATCTGATGATGAAAAATTAGGTGCTGTTTTAAATGAAATGCACAGAACCGACCCTACCATTATTGTAGAATTTTCGCGTGAGCTAAAGCAACTGCTATTAAAAACACAGGGTGAATTTCATGTAAATACCGTTAAATGGTATTTGAATAATATTCATAAGATTGATATTAATCTATTTACACCTAAAATTCCATACAGGGAAACCATCACCAAATCGGCCCGTGCTGACTACCGCCATAAAAAGCAATCAGGTGGTTCGGGACAGTTTGGTGAAGTGCATCTCATGATCCAGCCTTACTTTGAAGGTTATAAAGACCCAACCGATTTCCCGGTTCGAGGTACCGATGTACATGAATTACCCTGGGGTGGTAAATTGGTGTTTAATAACTGTATTGTGGGTGGTGCCATCGACCAGCGCTTCCTGCCCGCTATTTTAAAAGGCGTAATGGAACGTATGAATGAAGGACCTTTGACCGGTTCGTATGCACGTGATATCGTGGTCTATATTTACGATGGAAAGATGCACCCGGTTGATTCTAACGAGATTTCATTTAAACTCGCCGGTCGTCACGCTTTCAGCACCGCATTTAAAAATGCAGGACCAAAAATTATGGAGCCTATTTGCGATGTAGTTGTGAGTATTCCTGAAGACAATATGGGATCAGTAATGACTGACTTGCAGGGCAGACGTGCCATTATTATGGGGATGGATGCCGAAGGAAAAAACCAGGTGATCAAAGCAAAAGTGCCATTAGCAGAAATGAGCAAATATGTGACTTCATTAAGCTCTATTACTTCAGGTAGGGGAACGTTTAAATTAACCTACGACAATTATCAGCAGGTGCCGGGCGATGTTCAGGACAAACTGCTCAAAGAATACGAAGAATCTTTGGAAGAAGAAGATTAAAGTTGAAACTATATACTGATGTTAAGGCCGGGTTAACCGGCCTTTTTTTTTGAACTTGATTTCTTTTTATTACTTTTAACACAATCATCTATTCGCTTTTAATTGATCCTAGAACTACTAATCACATAATTAAAACTTATTAGGTCATGAAAAAAAATACCATTCAACTCATTTTTTTATTCATAATGGTGGGTGCAAACCTGAATGCTCAAAACTGGGCATCTCTGGATTCAGGTACAGGTTTCATTCTCTTTGATATAAGTTTCGCACCTGGTCAGAGCGAAATTGGCTTTGCCGGTGGAATGCAGTATACCTATGATGCAGATGGAATTGTTATAAAAACAGAAGATGGTGGTGACACATGGACCCAAATTCTACCAAATGCTGGTACTATGGATGGTATTGAAGCAGTAAGCTTCCCCGCTACTGATATCGGCTACATTGCAGGATGGAATAATTATATCGCTAAAACCATTGACGGTGGAGAAACCTGGAATGAATTAAATATTGGTTCAGAAGTATGGTTTTTCCAGGATTTAGAATTTCTGGATGAAAACAACGGTGTGGCTGTTGGATATGGTGGAGAAATTTATGTAACTGAAAATGGTGGAGCATCCTGGACATCGGCAACCGGCATTAACCAGGGTATAGAGGATATTGCATACGCTTCATCTTCCATCTTATATGCCGTTGGAGGGGATGAAAAAATTTCAAAGTCAATTGATGGTGGATATACCTGGACAGAGATTTATACAGGAACCTTTCAACGCTATTTTATGGGAGTTGATTTTGAGGGCGATTTCGGTGTTGTTGGAGGTGAAGATGGTAAAATCATGTCGACCCAAAATGGCGGCGATTCCTGGTCTACTTTTGCTACGGGTTATCATAATTTTCAAGGTGTTCAGGTGATTGATGATCAAATTGCCTATATCGGCGGTACTGATGAGGATATTTACAAAACCACAAACGGTGGCGACACCTGGGAAATTGAACATAATGGGGTCGGCGACGCCCACATTTATAAGGTGAAGTTTACAACAAGTGGTATTGGGTTTGTCTGTGGTTCACAAGGACTTTTACTTCGTAAAACACCATCTTTTGTAGCTGATTTTTACGCCGATCATACAGACATCTGTGCTGGTGATACCGTTCATTTTTATGATAATTCATCAGAAACAGCCACATCATGGGAATGGATTTTCGAGGGTGGTGACCCCGAGACATCAACCGAGGAAAACCCGGTAGTCGTTTATGATGTTCCCGGTTACTTCGATGTACAACTTACCATTGGAGACGGCTCCCAAACTGCAGAAATTTTAAAAGAAGATTTTATAATGGTTGTTGAATATCCTGCACCGGTTATTGATGGGGCGACTATTGTTTGCGACTTTCAGGCAGAGGAATATACCACTTCTTCTGTGGAAGGGAACACCTACGCCTGGCAGGTGGAAGGAGGGACAATAACGGACGGGGCAGGCACGCATTTGATATCCGTCATGTGGGGAGGAGAAGGTAATGGTAGTGTATCGGTAACCGAAACAAATGCTTATGACTGTGAAACGACCGAATCGATCCAGGTACTTATTGACGACTGCACCGGAATTCAGGAATATAGTGGCTTAGCATTGAAAATTTCACCGAATCCGGCTTTTGACAGAATCAATGTTGCTTTTGAAAGTAAACACAATGAAAGCTTTAACATTACTATTGTGGATCTTCTAGGTCGAATTGTGCACAGGACGGATTCAAACAGTTTGACAGGCGACCCCCTGTTTAACGTCGATGTGAGCAACTTTAATCAGGGAGTTTACATTTTTCAAATTGAATTTGAAAGTGGTAAATTTGCTGTACAGAAGTTTATTAAAGACTAATTTTATAACCAAAGAAAAGACGCGATACGCGTCTTTTCTTTAATAGATTTCTCAATTCTTCGAAAAGACTTTTCCGAGCTTTATCTTACCCACAACCAGCACATGATACATGGATGGAACAATAACCAAAGTGAGGAATGTAGCGAAACTTAAACCAAAGATCACTGTCCAACTGAGAGGACCCCAGAATGCCACATTATCACCTCCAAAATAAATATGAGGATCAAATGTTTCAAGGAATGAAAGTATATCAATATTTAATCCTATAGCCAGCGGCATCAGTCCTAAAACGGTAGTAATGGCTGTTAGAAGCACCGGGCGTAAACGGGTTTGTCCGCCTTCCACAATACATTCCTTGGAGACCTCAATCGGCAGGTCGGCACCTTCATCATAGCCCAGTTCTTTTCTCTTACGTTGTTTAATCAATCCGATATAATCGATCAATACAATACCATTGTTTACCACCACACCCGCCAGTGACACGATGCCAATACCGGTCATAATCACCACGAAATCCATTTTAAAAGTGGCCAAACCACCAAATACGCCAATGGTACTAAGTAACACGGTAAAAATGATCATGGCGGGTTTCACGAATGAGTTAAATTGTGAAACAAGAATAATAGCGATCAACACCACTGCGATCAGCATGGCTGTCATTAAAAAGGCCATCGACTCCTCTTGTTCTTCCTGCTCACCGGTAAAGTCATAATTGTAACCCATCGGAAAAACGAAATCCTTTATGATCGCTTTCAACTGTTCGTTAATTTCTGTGGCATTATAGCCTGGTAAAATATTTGAATAAATAGTGATAACGCGATCACGATCGATACGTGTGATAGCTCCGAAAGTAGTACTGTATTCAAAATCGGCAACTGCCGAAATAGGTACCTGTACTATTTTACCTGAAGAGGCACTTCTGAATGTGATCCTCTGATTGATCAGATCCGCTATATTATACCTGTATCTGTCGTCCAGTTTCATACGTATCTTATATTCGTCTTCCCCGTCTTTAAAGTCAGAAATTTCTTTACCGAATAACGCGGTTCTGATTGCATCTCCAATCTGTGCTGTTGACAATCCATAACGGCGTGCTTTTTCCCTGTCGATATGAACGATAAGCTCAGGTTTACCCACATCAAGGTCAATTTTCAGGCCCTCGATACCGGGTATATTTTCACGGTTGATGACTGAACGTATTGTATCCGTCAAATATAGAAGCGTATTGAAATCGTGTCCATGAATTTCAAGGTTTATAGGTTTACCGGCAGGCGGCCCTTCTTCTTGCTCCTCAACGGAGATGGTAATACCAGGATATTGCCCGACAAGGTTATCTGCCAAGGCTTCTAGGATACGCCAGGTATCTTTTCCGGCCCTGTCCTCAAACTCAACAAAATTGACAGTGGTTAATCCCCTGTTTGATCCGCCAGAACGACCACTCCATCCTTCACTCTCACCAATAGCTCCTTTACCAACGGTTGTTAATACCGATTTTACAATATCCATGTCGGGTTCAAGCACTTCAAATACCTTGTCTTCAATTTCATGCATGGCCGAATCCATCACATCAATATCCGTATTGATGGGCATTTCAGCCAGAATATTAATGTATTTTGGCGCTGAAGAAGGGAAGTTAACCACTTTTGGATCAGACCCAAAATAGAAAATCATCGTAAATATCATCAATAAAAATGTGCCTGCGATTAAAGCATATGGCCGCCAA
>JAZBOW010000060.1:0-16467 GCA_036351335.1 Bacteroidales bacterium
GGTGCTGTTATATTACATTTCTTACCCGGTTTTTTATCCTGAGTATTTAGATAAGGCTGGTAAATTCTGGCAAATCAATCCGTTTTATACATTTTTCAATATTTACACAGTAGTTGGCTTATTTGCATCCATAAAGCTGCTAAAATACTGGTATCAAAATCAACAGTTAAAAGCCGAACTGGAAGATAAAAATAAAACAAGCGAATTGGCACTTTTACGCTCACAATTAAACCCGCATTTTTTATTTAACACCCTTAATAATATTGATTCACTGATCATTACCAATCCGGAAAAAGCATCTGATGCTATCATAAAGCTATCTGATATTATGCGATTTATGCTGTATGATACAACTACAGATGAAGTACCATTGGACAAAGAAGTGAATTACCTAAAAAGCTACATTTCATTGCAAGGGATGCGCATGAAAGGTTCTGATTTTGTGAGCGTTACTCTTGAAGGCAATTGTCATGGTAAAACCATAGCGCCTATGCTTTTTATACCATTTGTTGAAAATGCTTTCAAACATGGACAAAAGAATGTGAAATCGCCCGGAATTGAAATTAAGCTGAGCTGTTTGTTAGATTCAATTAACTTTGAAGTAATCAATTGTGTTGATGAATCCAGACAAATGAATAAAGATGAAACATCTGGAATCGGGCTCATCAATACAAAAAGACGGCTTGAATTGTTATACCCGGATAAGCATGAATTAAATATTACCCGGGAAAATGGCTATTACAGATCAAACCTGCGGATCTATACGAGTTAAAATGAAAATAAATTGCATTGCCATTGACGACGAACCCTTGGCCCTTGATAAAATTAGGGAGTACATCAAACGTATTGGTTATCTGAATCTTCTGTCAACTTTCGAGAATGCTGTTGATGCCCTGGAATTCTTGAAAGAAAATCAAGTTGACTTGATTTTTTTGGATATTCAGATGGAGGAATTAACAGGTATACAGATGCTTGAAACGCTACAGGTAAAACCAAAAGTAGTTCTCACCACCGCCTATGATGAATATGCCTTGAAAGGATATGAGTTGGATGTTTGCGATTATTTGCTCAAGCCCATTTCATTTCAGCGGTTTCTTCAGGCGTGTGAAAAAGTCTACAAACAAATTGATCCGGAAAATTACATAAATAAAGAACAATCCGTCACACATGATAATAGCAATAAGCAGAATTATTTTTTTGTAAAAAACGGTAATAAAACACAAAAAATTGACTTTGACGAAATCCTTTTTGTAGAAGGAATGAAGGATTACCTGCGCATTTGGACCCACAAAGAAAAAGTAATGACATTGCTCAGCTTTAAAAAACTGGAAGATATATTACCCCCCGATAAATTCATTCGCATCCATAAATCCTACCTAATAGCCATCGATAAAATTGAAAGTATTGAACGAAACCGGATTAAAATGGCCGGTGAAAGATTGCCCATTGGCAACAGCTACCGCAGGGAATTTTATAAAATCATTGAAAACAGGCAGGCTAAATAGCTTCATATAGTTTTTTATCTTAGCATCTTTATCATAAGATATGGATCCAACTAAGAAAAAACAAGCAGAAACACTCTACTTAATTCTTGCAAGCCTCTTTATTACATCTTTAGTTACAAGTAACCTCATCTTTCAAAAGTTTTTTCACTGGAATCCATTTGGTTTGTTTGAGTTTGAATTATCGGTGGGTATCATAGCTTATCCCATCACTTTTTTAGTGACAGATATTATTTCAGAAATATATGGCCGAAAAAGAGCTACCCGTGTAGTGCAGGCTGGTGTTTTCGCCAGTGCTTTTGCATTGCTCATTGTTGTTGTTTCAACCAAGGCGCCGGCAACGATTTGGTCGCCTATTGATGATAGTACGTTCAAACACGTATTTGGATTTACTTTTATTGCTGTCGGAGCTTCTCTTGCCGCCTATTTATTGGCGCAATTTCTGGATGTACAGGTATTTCATTTCTGGAAAAGGGTAACCAAGGGAAAGCACTTATGGTTGCGCAATAATTTTTCAACCTTTACTTCTCAGCTGGTTGATACAGGGACTGTTCTTTTGTTACTTTGCAGTTTTGGCGTGATTGAATGGAAGCTATTTGGTTTGTTACTACTCAATGGCTACTTGTTCAAAGTAATGTTTGCCTTGCTTGATACACCCATCATATACGCAGTTGTTCATTTCATGAGGCGGTATTTTAAACTTGTAGGTGAAGGTGCGGAAATAATTATTGATTAAATTTTTTTAATAATGGAATTGTTTTTTCAAAAATTTGGTAAAGAAGGAAATCAACGGGTCATTATTTTGCATGGTCTGTTTGGGATTTCAGACAACTGGGTTAGTTATGGAAAGCAATTGGCAGATGAAGGTTTTGAGGTTTTTATTCCGGATCAGCGGAACCATGGCCGGTCAGAACATTCAGACGATTTTAACTATCTCGCTTTAACCAATGATTTGTTCGATTTTATTGATGCTGAAGAGATTGAAAACCCAATATTAATTGGACATTCCATGGGTGGTAAAGTGGCCATGCGCTTCGCAGTAAGTTATCCTGAATTGGTTAAGAAACTGATCGTTGTGGATATAGCCCCGAGGGAATATGGCCCAAGAAAGCACCATCTGAGCATTATTAAAACCATGCTGGAAGTGGATATTGACAGCGTACAAAACCGCACCGAGGTATCTGACTATCTGGCAAAAGGCATTTCAGATAAAAGAATTCGTCAATTCATATTAAAAAACTTATACCGGAAAGGAAAAGAAAGATTTCAATGGCGGTTAAACCTCAAGGTCATTTCTGATAATCTTGACAAAATGTTCGATGGTATTCCGGAAAGCTCGGTTTATAAAGGCCCTACCTTATTTATCAAAGGTGGCCGCTCAGATTATATTTTGTCACACGACTATAAGGAGATTTACTCATTTTTCCCTTATGCTGAAATTGCTACCATTGACCGAGCTACACACTGGTTACATGCTGACGAACCGGAGGAATTTTTTAAGATCACCTTTCAATTCTTGAAATAAGCCATAAAAAAAACCCTCTCATTGAGAGGGTTTGAACAAACACGAAAACAAGTATAATAACAAGCTTAATTCACGACGCGAATCTTGGTGCTCATCAAATTTTCTCCTGCATTTAGTGTGAGTATATAGAGTCCGTTGTCAAGTCCACCTGTATTCAACTGATAATTTATTCTACTATTTGAATTAGCATATGAAACTTCCTCAATAAGTTTACGACCTAAAATATCATAAATAGCTATTGAAACTTCAGCATCTTCCACAATACTGTATTCAACATTTAAAATGCTTGTAGCTGGGTTTGGATACGCTTTAAATTGTGATTCATCAAACAAGGTCTCTTCCGTTCCTGTTACATTGCCCAATCCAACTAAATCACCACCAGTTGGCAAAGCAGCGTATAATCCGAATGCCGGACCTCCACTATTGTTTTCGGGCACTAAAAATCCTGATGCCACCACAACGATTGCTTCACCATCCAATCCAAGGCTGTTTAATGGGGCAGCAAATGAAGCAACTGTTTGCATACCTGTTTCGTCTCTTATATCTAAAATATAATCAGCTGTCGGCAATTCAAGATATCCGTCAAACATACCATACATCAGGTCATCTACAATGGTTCCTGCACCCTGTCCAATTTCTACAACGTCTACTGTAGGTGCATCTGTTGAACCATGGAATACCAATACATCAGTATTGTCCATATCTGTGGCCATTTCACGACCCATAGGATATACATATATGTCAAAAGGTTCAACCGGATCATAACCCGAAGCACTTACAATGCCATTGGCTACTAATACATAAGTTTCTCCATCTTCGAGTGTATAGTCTTGCGACCAGATCGGATCATTTGGATCTGTACTGTCAGGTCCTTTGATAGCAACTGTAAAGTTAACTCCAGCGGGTGCATCAACAAATGGTGATGCAGTTCTGAAAGTGAAATCATCCAATAATAATGTTTCATCTAACCATACGTCCACCATATTTGCTGCTGCATCAGCAGAGTTGTGAATTACCTGTACGCGTGCAGTCCCTGGTTCAAATACTGGTAGTTCAATTAAATCACCACCTGTGGGTAAAGCAACCCATAAGCCAAATGCTTCTCCATTACTGTTATTGCCTGGGTTTAAAAATCCTGAAGCTACAGTTACCAGGGCAGCACCGTCTAATTCAAGTGTTGCAAGGGGTGCTGAGTAAGCTACTACTGAGTTCATACCTGTCTCATCTCTTATATCCAATACGTAATCAGCAGTTGGTAATTCAAGATAGCCGGCAAAGTCGCCATACATAAAATCATCTATGATAGTTCCTGCACCCTGTCCAATTTCAACAACGTCTACTGTAGGCGCATCTGTTGAACCATGGAATACCAATACATCAGTATTGTCCATATCTGTGGCCATTTCACGACCCATTGGATATACATAGATATCAAAAGGCTCAACCGGATCATAGCCCGAAGCACTTACAATGCCATTGGCTACTAATACATAAGTTTCATTATCAGAAAGCGTATATTCTTGTGACCATAATGCGTTTTCAGGGCTTTCACTATTTGACGGCTGAATAGATATGGTGAATTCAGTTTCTGCAGGTGCGTCTATAAAAGGTGAAGCAGTCCTGTACTCAAAGTTGTCAAGTAATAAAGTATTATCAAGCCATACATCAACCACTTCAGCAGCAAGGTCAGCTGAATTGTGGATAACTTGCACACGCGCTGCCGTCGGATTATAAACCGGGAGTTCAATTAATTCTCCACCCGAGGGCAAGGCTACCCACAATCCAAATGCTTCACCATTGCTGTTATCACCTGGGGTTAGAAAACCAGAAGCTACGGTTACTAATGCAGCACCTGCGAATTCAAGTGTTTCCAATGGCACTGAATAAGAGGCCACTAAAACAGCTCCAGTTTCATCTTTAATATCTAATATATAATCCAATGTGGGGAGCTCTAAATATCCGGCAAAACTGCCATAAGCCAAATTATCGACAAATTGAATACCACCCGACGTAGTTTCAATTATGTCCACAACAGGTGCATCAGTAGCACCATGGAAGACCAAAATATCAGTTCTGTTTGAATTTGTTGCTACTTCGCGTCCCATTGGATACACATAAATATTAAACGGCTCGGCCGGATCATAGCCTGATGGGCTTACAATTCCATTTGCCACCAGCACATAAGTTTCATCAGATTCAAGCGTGTAGTTTTGCGACCACAATGCGTTTTCGGCACTTTCACTGTTTGCCGGTTGAATGGAAATAGTGAATTCAGTTCCAGAAGGCGCATCTATAAATGGTGAAGCCGTCCGGTACTCAAAGTTGTCAATTAATAAAGTATTGTTCAGCCATACATCAACTGTTGATGCGGCGAGGTCAGCAGAGTTGTGTATTACCTGCACCCTGGAAGTTGCCATAAGCTTTGCAGACGTTAAAAAAGCAAATGCTAAAAACGCCAAAGCTAATCTAAGTGTAAATTTTCTAGTTTTCATGATTTTAAAATTTAGTGTTTGAAATAAATATTTTAACATATAACAACCTTATTTCTTTTTTGTTTAATCTTTACGTTATTTTTTTAAACATTAAAAAATAAATTGTTATCAATTTTTGTTTTGGGAAGCTTAAACTTTGTCAGCGCTATATTGTTGTAGTAAGAAAAATAGCATGAATCAAATAATCACGAAACAAGACCTTAACATAGGTTTAGATGAAGCCTGGGATTTTTTTTCAAATCCGGCCAACCTTAATGAAATTACACCCGCTCATATGAATTTTAAAATTATGTCAGGACTTGGCAATGGTTTTTACCCGGGGATGATCATCACCTATAAAATCAAACCATTTTTAGGCATAACCATGAATTGGGTAACGGAAATTACACAGCTTAGAGAAGGTCAGTTTTTTATTGATGATCAGCGATCGGGGCCATACAAATACTGGCATCATCAACATCATTTTCGGGCAACTAAAAATGGCGTTGAAATGACTGATATCCTACATTATGCAGCCCCATTTGGTATAATTGGAAAATTAGCGGAATTGCTTTTTGTGAACCGGCAGGTGAAGCATATTTTTAACTATAGAAAGAAAAAACTGGATCAGCTTTTTAATTCAGTTAAAAAGTAAAAAGGAGCGTTATAAAAATTATAACACTCCTTTCAGCAATTACTTATCTGTTTGAATTTCACTGCCTAATTAGTTCTCGAGATGTTTGAGTTTTTCCATTAGTTTTTTTCGCGCGAAGAAAATTCTGCTTTTTACAGTGCCTATTGAAAGATTCATATGCTCCGCGATTTCTTTGTATTTGTATCCACCAAAATGCATTTCAAAAGGAATACGGAATTCGTCTTCAAGATTATTTACCACTTCTCTTAATTCATTGTGCTGAATTATATCCTGGGAGTTTCCTAATGAAGAAGTACTGCCCAAATTGATATAGTACATATTATCGGTAGTATCCACAATTTTTCTGACCCTGGTTTCTCTTCTGTAATTATTTATAAAGGTATTTTTCATGATCGTGTACATCCATGCTTTTAAATTAGTTGATGGATCAAACTTGTCACGGTACGTGAGTGCCTTTAAATATGTCTCCTGCACGAGATCATTTGCATCTTCTCCATTTTGCGTGAGTGAATAAGCGTAATGTTGAAATGAATCACGCAAATTTGTTAGCTGTGTATCAAATTGAAATGTAGTCATGGTTTTTTGTTTAATGTTTGTGATGCAATATTAAACATTTATTTAATATGAAGCCACTATTTTTAACTTTTTTTTAATATTTTTATTATTTTGTTAAACATTTTATCTATAATTTCTGATTGACCATATCCTAAATAACAGCTTATCTCCCTGTACTTCTTTTTGTTACGAGATTGCTTTGAAGTGACGTGAAAATTGTTTGTTGAAAGTAAATATTTACGATTTAAACAAAGTTTATTGCTGAAAATGGCACAAAAAAGCCGTTTCTTTCAGTATAACGAACTAAATTTTTGTTTAATTTTTCTTATAATAAGATGAACTTTATAAAAAGAAAGACATTAATCGATGCTTTCGTACTCCTTTTTATAAATTCTTTTTGAAACACCTATACTGAACTCATACAATACGATCAGCGGAACAACCACAAGTACCTGGCTGAACATATCAGGAGGCGTGATTATGGCAGAAAGTATCAATAGGATGACAAACATATATTTCCTGTTCTTTTTAAGAAAATCAGGCGTCAATACGCCTACTTTGGTAAGAAAATACACTAGAATTGGTAGTTCAAACACAATACCCACAGCAAATGTTACAGAAACTACGGTGCTTATATAGGAGCTAAGTGAAATTTGGTTGGCAACTGATTGGCTTACCTGGTAAGTACCCAGAAAGTTGACCGTAAGCGGTACTATCAGGAAAAAGCTGAACAAAATACCCGTTAAAAAAAGCAATGTACTGATAAATACACCACCTTTTGAGTAAGCCTTTTCTTTATCATACATAGCCGGTTGAATGAACCTCCAGATTTCCCATAGTATGTATGGAAAAGCCAGAATGAAACCCGCAACTATAGAAATGTACATATGGGTAAGAAACTGCCCCGACATATTGATGTTAATGATTTGTAATTTCATTTCGTCAATGCAAAGCGCTCCAATGGATAATTGCCTGCCCACCCAGCATAAGGCCCTGTTAGTGATAAATTCTGAGCTGCTTGGCGCCAGAATGACGTAGTCAAAAATAAATTTCCGATTCAGGAAAGCTACAATTGCCAATATGATAATGGCAATTAAAGACCTGATGATGTGCATCCTGAGTTCATCAAGATGATCCCAAAAGGTCATAACTTTCTCTTCAGATTTCTTTTTCTTTTTTGATTTGACTTCTTCCATGGCGTAATAAAAAGTCAAAAGTATAAAAAAGCCCCTTCCATTGGAAGAGGCTCGTTCAAAGAAACCCAATAAAGGGATAGATCAGGTAAAAATTATTTGCGTTCCGGGGCCATCGCACATTGCGTACAGGTCTCCTACGGTAATTATCGCTTTTACATCGTCATGTAAATCTTCTTTAGTTAACTTAAACATATCGGCAGCTAATTTACATCCGTAAATCTCACCACCACCAGCAACTATTAACTCCAGAAATTCGTCAACATTTGGTATATCCAACTTCTCCATTTGACTGCGCATCATTGCTGAAACACCTGCTTCAACACCAGGTATCGCACCTAGTAAGGTTGGGAAAGGCAATCCACCAGGCATTCTCATTGCCGGGTTACCAACTGTAGCCGTGTGTAGCTTATTCATTTGCTTTTTTGTAATGGCATCAAGCCCGAAGAAAGTAAAAAACAATTTAGTTTCAATGCCTTCCATAACTGCACCATTGCCCATAACCAATGTGGCATAAACATCCTCAATCGAACCTTTTGCACAAATGATCAGCACTTTTTTCAAGGGAACTTTTTCATTATTTTCCATGATATATCTAATTTAGATTTATATACAAGATTCTGGTTTTGCAACACCGGCAATTTTGGTTGATTTCTTTAAAGGAGCACCGGGAAACATCTGGTAAAAAGCTTTTGCATCAACCACACCGGATTTATTAATTCCCCTGATTGTGAGTGCGCCTCCTTCTGCAACCTTATCGCGGATATACTGCAATACTTCAAAATGCTTGTCAGTCAGTTCAACACCTTCTTCTGCTGCAATTGCCGCAGCTACTTCTTTGTTCCATTTTGAGGAGTCTGTCATGTAACCTTCTTCGTTCACTTCTATATTCACTCCCGCATACGTTTTTGTTGCCATAATATTTTTATTAATGTTTTTTAAATATGTGATTAATTATGAATTGTTTTTTGCTTTTTCTGTTTCCTTTGCGATATTCTGCAGGAAAGTGATCATAAAACCAATTCCCTTTTTCATTTCTTTTGAATTCATCGCTTTCATAGCTCTCCAGATGGAATACTCTTCCACGTTATCAATTTCAATGCTCTTATAGACAACCAGTCCGCTGTTGATCGCTTTAAGCATATCTGGTTGCGTCAGGTTCTTCACTGTTTCAAGAATAGTTACGACATTATCTGCCAGCAGTTTCACATCTTCTGATGAGAAATGAGTAAAGATATTATCAAATATCTTCATTGACTCCTTCATGAATTCAAAATAGCCCTTCTGTTCAAATTCATTCATTAGATGGATGCCATCCAGCCCCATTTGATGAAGAATGGGCGTAACATCTTTTATCAGATCATTTGCGCTCTCCAACATCTCAAACATCTCGTTCAATGTATCCACATTCCTGACCAATTTCAGCATCAATTGCTTCACTGCTTCGCCGTCAATCTCTACGCCTGCATTATCCAATTCCGTTACTGTCGATTTAAACACATCTTTGCCAACAATTGTCAGGTCTGTTGTCAGGTCTTCAATCGACTGCCGGGTTTCTTTTTGGGCCATTACCTCTTCAAGCACCAGATCAAGCTTTCGGTTGATCTCGTTTATTTGCTCTTGAATATTATCATTTGCCATTTGTCAAAAATTTAAAGTAATCGTTAGGACCCGTCTATAATTTTTTACCTGCCATCTGCATTTCCGAATCTATTGGCATTTCTTTTCCTTTCAGCAAAATATGCCAGTATATCCACCTGAAAAGCACTTTACCATAATGGTTCATTCGAGAAACTTTAAGCAAACCAAATGGTCCCAAACCCGGGAATGGGAATGATCCTGGTAATGGTTCTGTATCGTAATTAAAGTCAATTAAAGTTCCTTTGCCATAGCCCGTTTCAATATAGCAATTAGCATGACCATCAAAACTGGCGGTAAATGGGCGCCCTTCGATTGCACACATGATATTCTCTTCGAGTATTTCGGCAGCAAAATGTGCCACAGATCCCGCTTTTGAAGTAGGAATATTTGTAGCATCACCGATTACAAAAATATTTTCGTACATATCTGACCTCAGGGTATGTTTATCAGTAGGCACATAATTCATATCGTCACCCATACCACTACGTTCAATGGCATCATCACCCATATTTGGCGGAACACTTACCAAACAGTCAAATTTAACTTCAGTACCGCCATAATCAATAATTTTTTTTTCGTCATTATCCACTTCCATGATGGCGAAATCAGGAATCAGATTGATGTTTTTTTGCTCTAGCAGATCACCCAGCATTTTTGTAGCCCTTGGTTTTGTAAAAGCTCCCGGCATTGGGGTTACGTAAGTTATGTTCACTTTATCGCGCATCCCTCTTTCGGTAAAAAATGCATCTGCGAAAAAAGCAAACTCGAGAGGCGCAACGGGGCATTTATAGGGCAGTTCAGAAATATTAATTACCAATTCACCGCCTTTCCAGGTTTTGAAATAACTTGCCAGTGCCACGGCTCCTTCAACTGTATAAAAATCAAAGATATCTTTATACCACAGCTTATCATTTAATCCATCAACTTCATCAGGTGCCGTTTTGCATCCAGTAGCTATAATCAAGTAATCATATTTCAACACTACACCATCTTCAAGCAATACATTATTTTCTTCGGGTTTTATTCTATCAATTTTAGAATAAATGACATGCACACCAATAGGAAAGAAATCACTTTTAGGTTTGATCACATCATTTTTCGTATACATTCCGAACGGAATAAATAAAAACCCCGGTTGGTAATAGTGTGTTTTAAACTGATCAACGATAGTAATGTCCCATTGTTCACGAGCAAGGTGCTTTCGCATTTTATTGGCCATCATTGTTCCGGCTGTACCTGCACCAAGTATGAGTAATTTTTTCATTTATTTACAGTATTATTAAGAATTTATCGCATTAATTATCAAGAAGTTCATGCTTGCAAAGTTATATCTATAAACCTCTATGTGAAAAATAAACCATATGACATTTGTCATATTTGCTATATTTACAACTAATTTAGAATGAGAATAAGTAACGACATAGAAAGTTGTAAAGCATGCATTTACAGGCAATTGCTTTTTGGTGATTTGACCGAGAATGAGTATGAGCTGATCAATGAGGCGCGTACTGAACGGATTTATCGTCGTGGTGAAATAATTGTGAAAGAAAACGACCCGATTGATTCTTTTCTGTATTTAAGAAAGGGCCTCATTAAACTTTATAAAACTGATGAACATGGGAAAGACCATTTAATCAGCATCAATAAACCCGGCGATTTTGTAAGCTTGTTAAGCATTTTCTCGAATCAGAACTCACATTATTCAATTGCAGCACTTGAAGAAACGCTTGTTTGTGACGTGCAACTGGATGCCATTAAGCAAGCCATTTGTTCCAATAATAAATTCGCCTTGCGGATACTGAACCGAATGAGCCATATTTCAGATGGAGTCATCGTGAATCGATTTGAAATAGCCCGAAAACAAATCAAAGGCCGCGTGGCATATATCCTTGTTTTTCTCGCGGATCATATCTATAAAAACCATGAATACCGCATGCCCATTACAAGGAGAGAACTCGGCGAACTTATTTCTATGACTACTGAAAATACCATTCGTACCTTATCAGAATTCCGCAAAGATGGCATTATCGAAATGGACGGACGTATCATCACCATTCTGGATTATAAGCGTTTGGCTAATATTTTTAAAACAGGGTAACCCTGCCCCTGCTATTTATAATTCTTTAGTACTTTTGGCGATTCAATTTTTGGACATAAACGCTTATGAGAAATTTCTGGGAAAGGCTTAAAAAAAGATGGGATATTGAAAGCGACTGGCAGGTAGCCATCATTTTGCTTGCTTTTACATTTACCGGATTTACTACACTATATGTACATAAACAGATTGATCTGCTTCTTGGCATAGGTCCTGATAGCCCATTCATCTATAAGGTACTGGTTTTTATTGTGATCGTTTTACCCGTTTACAATATTCTATTACTGATTTACGGCTCTTTGCTGGGTCAGTATAAATTTTTTAAAAGTTTTATTATCAAGTTTTTCAGCCGAATTTTCAGAATAGGCAGAAAATAAAAAAAGGAACCTAACGACCCCTTTTAGAAGAGTTGTCCCATCTTATATTAACATCCACCGGAAGCAACAGCAGGCTTTTTCTTTCGAGTAATTTGTATGGCTGGTTTATCTGAATTCTGGTCTTCTTCAAGAACCAAAATGTTTGCTGCAGCTTCCCTAAAATCGTGTCTTTGAATTCCTGTTATGTATGAATCGTCTTTTTGCAAGCCATTTAAGTCATCCTGCCTTTTTTGATAATAATCATAGCCTCCCAATAGTATTTTAATATGATCGAAACCCAGTTGCCTGAAAAGCATCCAAGGACCATTGGCCTGTAACTGGTCTTCAGCGTAAAAAACAACGGTTACATTCTGTTCATGAAACTTCCGAAGGCGTTCGATGTTTTCTTTTCGGGTGAGGTCAACTGTTGAAATATTTTCCGCCCCCGGAATAGCACCCCTGCTATATTCAAAATTATTCCGTAAGTCAATCAGAACCACATTATCATCCCTGTTACCAATAATTTCATCTAATTGACCGGGATGGAAATACGCATTTGAGTCATGCAACATTTCCAGGCTCTCCTTCATATCCAGTTGGTAGTTGATCAAGGGCTTCTTCATGGTAAGAAATCCGATCAACAACAGAAGCACAAAAGCTACCAAAACGATCAGGGTCTTTTTTGGATTTAATTCGTGTACGTGCATATTTCTATTTTTTAAATTCAAAGATGAATGAAGCCTTAACAACCGCCTGAGGTTATTTTCGTTTTTCTTTTACGCTGAATAATCAGTTTGTCCTTTTTTTGCTTAGAAGAAGTATCGATCTGCGCACCGGTAAAATAAAGCCGCGCGCCTTTTCTGAAAGTATACAATTCAAAATCGGTTGCCGGGGATGTTTCAGGAGGCCGCTTTGGATTTAAAATCGTTTCATACCAACTGTTCAACCCACCTTTCATCACATATGTCGATTTATATCCTAAGCGCTTGTTTATTACCCATGCCTGGTCTGCTTTTATATCATCATTTGAAATAAAAACCACGTTCATCCCTTTGATACCAAAATACATATTATTTGAATTGTTGATGATACTATCAAGCGGCATATGGATGGCGTTAGGCAACGTGAACTCATCATATTCATCTGAGCTTCTCACATCGACCACTAAAAGCGACGGATCTTTTTCAATAATCATTTTTGCCACCTGATCAGTTGTGATGTAACGTGTGGGTTGAATGATCTCCCAAAGTAGATCGTTTGGCTTTATTTGCTTGAATTCAGCTGGTTTATTAAGCAACCAGGTGCCTCCAGCTAATACCAGCATCAGGATCGTGAGAAAAATATAATTTCGGTTCATTGTATTAGAATTTATATTCGGTAATATTTTTTCTGACACGCTTCTCTATCAACATGGTCACCCAAAAGGCGGTAAGTGCCACCACTACAAACCCAAAGGCAAACCACTGTGAAGATAATCCGGTAACGTCCATTAGGGTTACATTTCCCATATCCCCGCTATTGTAAAATTCATCGTAAAGTGGGAACCCAAGTGAGAAAGCAAAAATGCCGAGATATAGGCCGATTGTAAAAACAAGTCCATCCATTTTTCCGATGGCGATGGCCGTAAAACTGGTTCCCGGACAAAACCCACCCAAAATAAACCCAAGACCCATAATTACACCTCCTGCAATCATCGGGGCAAGATAAGTGGGTAAAATGAAAATTTTCGACAGGTCGAGCCATCCGAAATAATCAAAATAAATCAAGCCAACCATAGCCACGATCACGGCAGTAAAAAAAACTCTCAGCACAACAAAGTTGTAACCATAGAAAACGCCAACTATATTTCTGGACGAGGAAAAGCCGGAAGCTTCAAGTATAAAACCGAATGCGATTCCGAGCAACAGTGCGATCACAAAACTCCAGTCGCCTGGTATAAATCCGTTAGGTATTAAAGGGCCCATTATAATATTTTTTTAAGTTCAACTAAATCCATAATTTTCTGGCGAACCATGCAAAGGCATATGCTGATCCAAAGATTGTGAGCATCACTATCATGCCTCCTAATGAAAAGGTTGCTGTACCGCTTAATGCCGCGCCGCTGGTGCACCCTCGTCCAAACTGGCTGCCAATACCAAATAAAGCGCCACCTAGCAAGGCAAAGATCAGCCTGGTTCTGCCGCTGATACCCGGTTTATGTTCGATTCGTGGTTTTTTCATTCTTCCAAAAAGCACCCCTGACAACAAGCCTCCAAGAATTAAACCGAGTGTTTCAAAAACCAACCAGTTGTTCATGGGTGAATTGTCATCGCTGATAAATTTTCCCATATATGTATTTGCCTTTGCCTTTTCCGGATTAATTACGTCGGCAGTAGTAACTACGGCACTTTTAACTGCCCCGCTCGCACCGAGCCCCCGGCCCGTAATATAAACGGTTAGCAACACCAGCAGACCTAACAATACACCCCCGAAATAAGGGTTGATGTAATGCGGCCTGGAATCATTCAATTTATGCATATTCATGATCAATACATTTTAAATCTTATCAATATAAAAAGCGGGTAATCTGGCCGGCTTCCACCATTACAAACCGAAATACCAAACCCCCAAAAAGTATCATTAAAGCGGGTATCCAGATAGGAATTTTATATCCGGATAATTCCAGAATTTCGAGTAATGCCGGAAATATCAGTCCCAGGATCACAACAAAAACCCAAAAAGTTGTAGTGAACTGACCTCCCAGAAAGAGCTGTGCAGCTTCTATTTGTACTTCGGTGGCGGCAAGAAAACCCATAAAAAGATGCACGATTAAAAATAATTCTATGCCGATAAGCACAATATCAATTTTACTTAACAGCCTTCGCTCATAATGGCTTTTCGACATCCACATTATGGCTGCAAGCCCGGTTGATAAACCTGATACCAGGAATAAAGGCCCGAGTATAGATGTATTCCATAAGGGCCGGGCATTAAAGGCCGACAATAAAATACCGGTATATACCCCCAGTACAACAGCCAAAATCATCATCAGCCAGGCCATTGCTTTTCGATATTTAATGGCAAGTGCTTCCGCTTTTTCCAAAATATCTAGTCGCCATCTCCATCCGGGTATTGCATCTTTCATGTAAGTAGCTACCCAAATAAAAGACAGTGGGGTAACCAACATCAGGGTCCATGCGCCCCACGACATGGGCGATTCAATTCGAACGGTGGTATACAACCGCCAAAAGTAAAGCTGGTGTTTCAAATCGAGAAACAGGGCAAACAAACCCAGTACCAGCGCAACTGGTACAAGAAACGTAGCCCATTTCACTGTAGTTTCCATTTCTTTTTCTTTGCCGATGATCAGAAACAAACCTGCAAAAAACATGATGCCTGCCGCCAATCCACCCAAAAACAAATAGAGCGGAATCTGCCAATGCCAAATGTTTAGATATGGATCAATAAAAGGAATATCACGTCCGCTAACAAATAATTCTTCTTTCATTTTTCTGTCTGTGAAGGTTTAAGTAAGAAAATAGATTTGTGGTTTGGTGCCGGCTTCGGGCGCCAACACTTTCCATTTCCTGTTTTGTAATGCTTTTGACACATCACTGTTTGGGTCATCCAGATCGCCAAAATAAAGGCAGTTGGTAGGACAGACCTCAACGCATGCAGGTTGCTGGCCTTTTTCAAGGCGATGATGGCAAAAAGTACATTTATCCACATATCCTTCTGGATGTGAATACCTGGCATCATATGGGCATGACTGGATGCATGCGCCACAACCAATACATTCGTTATGGGTTACCAACACGACACCACCCTCTACTATATGACTGGCTCCGGTGGGGCAGCATCTTACACAGGGCGAGTTGTCGCAATGGTTGCATCGCTCTGAGCGCAGTTCCACTTCCACATTTGGATAACTGCCACTCACCACTTCCACAATCCAATCGCGGCAAAAACCAATCGGTACATTATTTTCTGTTTGACAGGCTACCACACAGTCGCTGCAGCCCACACATTTTTTGGTATCAACGGCCATTGCATATCTCATGACGCATCCTCCATATTTGGATCCTCTTTAAGGAAAGTTACAAAATTGCCTCTCATGCCGGTACCACCCATAATCGGGTCCTCCATCACATTTGTTATTAGTTTTGAATCACTGGCTCCACGCCCGTTGGCTCTCGTTAGCTTCTTATTCTTGTGGCCAAATCCATGCACCATATATACTGAATCCCAACGTATTCTTTCCGTTACCCTGACTTTTACAGGGAAATCGGTAGTAACATCATCCTGATTTTTCAACCAGACGTAATCGTCCCCTTTTATATCCCAGATAGCTGCTACTTTTGGATTTACCCATACGGCATTTTCTTCCATCAGATCGAACAAATTGGGATTATTTGAGGTTCTGGAAAATGTATGCATTGGCGCTCTACCATAATTCAGCCTGTAGTATCCATTGGGGGGCTCGGGATGCGCAGTA
>JAZBOW010000061.1:0-46986 GCA_036351335.1 Bacteroidales bacterium
GGTGGTGTAATCGTTGCAAAAGAAAAGGAATTGTATAATGAGCTGAATATGATCATGATGAATATGGGCTTCAATATGGACCCGCATCAATCGTGGTTGGCAAGAAGAGGTTTAAAAACTTTATCAGTTCGTATTGACAGGGCACAGGAAAATGCTATGAAAGTGGCTGCATACCTTGAACACCACCCAAAGGTGGAATGGGTATTGTACCCGGGCTTAAAATCACATCCGCAGTATGAATTAGGCAAACTTCAAATGAACGGCCCCGGCAGTATGATCTCATTCGGCTTAAAAGGAGGCCTTATATCAGGAAAAGTAGTAATGGACAATGTACAATTTGCGTTGCTGGCCGTTTCGCTGGGTGGTGTCGAAACGCTTATCCAGCATCCCGCTTCCATGACGCATTCAAAATTATCGAAGGATGCCAGAGAGAAAGCCGGTATAACGGATGGCCTGGTCAGACTGTCTGTAGGAATTGAAGATGTAGAAGATATCATCAACGACCTCGAGCAGGCGATGGATAAAATATAAAATCGAAAGAATAAAATGCAAGCCCGTCATTCGATTGTCGGGCTTTTTTTATACTAACAATTTATGTAATTTCGTTCTTTAGGTCGGAACCTGGCTTATTCATTTCCCGGATGATGAAAAAAATAACTTTCATACTGTTTTTACTGCTGCTTGCTACTTCGGGCTACACCCAAAAGGTGGCATTGGTGATGAGTGGTGGAGGCGCTAAGGCCACAGCCCATATTGGCGTGTTAAAAGCACTGGAAGAAAACAACATACCGGTTGATTATATCATCGGAAATTCAATGGGTGCTCTCATAGCCGGCTTATATGCTTCCGGTTACAGTCCTGAAGAAATTGAAGCCGTGCTTACGCAGCCCGGCATATACGATTTTCGAAAAGGGGACACCAAAAGAAACATGTATTTCTTTCAACAGCCTGAAGCCAATGCGTCTATGTTAAACATGCCGTTTTCGTTCCATAAAGGCCTTGAATTAAAACTGCCCATCAATTTTTACAATGTAACAGATTTGGATTATCTAATTATGGAGTATTTTGCTTGTCCTGCAGCGTCCTGCAATTATAACTTTGACAGCCTGATGATCCCTTTCAGATGTGTGGCTACTGACATCGATTCAAGCAAATTGATCATATTTAGGAACGGGGATCTGGCAATGGCCGTGAGGTCATCTTTAACATTTCCTTTTTTTATCAAACCTATCAAAGTGGATGAAAAGCTGTTGTTTGATGGTGGCATTTACAATAACTTTCCGGTGGATGTCGCCATCCGCGAATTTGATCCTGATTTTATCATCGGCAGTCAGGCCGTTACTAATTATTCGCCTCCGGATGAGGATGATGTGGTTTCCCAGCTTCAGAATATGCTGATGAAAAAAGCTGATTTTAGCCTGGATTCGACCAAAGGTGTCCTGATAAAAATAAAATCGGGAGGAGAAAATATATTCCAGTTCAGTAAAGTACCTCAATATATTGATAGTGGCTATGTGGCTACTCTGAGAAATATTCCCGAACTAAAAAAACGTATTAAAGAAAGGTCTGATTCAACCGTATTGCATGAAAAAAGATCGCGCGTATTGGCGGATAAGCACCGGATGCTGATTGGCGATGTGCATGTAAATGGTGTGAATCCGAAACAATCGCAATATTTTAGAAAATCCATACAACTGAAAGAAGAAAACAGCGAAAGCAAAGAGTTTAAAAAATTTTACAAGCGATTGGTGGCTAATGAAAATGTTCGGTCTGTGTATCCTTCTTTGACTTTTAATAAAGAAACGCAAAAATATGATGTAAGTCTGGATGTTAATACGACCGATCCATTTAATATTGGTTTTGGCGGGTATATTTCTTCGTCTGGCGTAAATGAAGGCTATCTTGATATCGGATTACGATTGTTAGGCAAAACCAGCAAGAGCATAGATGTAAGTGCATATTTCGGAACTTTTTACAATAGTTTTGCTGGTTATTTTAAATTTGAAAAACCAGGTGCTTTTCCTTTCGATTTGAAATTGGGAGGGCTAGTTTCGAGGAAAAACTATTTCAGCAATACCCGCTACTTTTTTGAAGACGATTTTCCGGCTTATATCATTATTGATGAAAATTATATGGATTTAAGCGCAGCTACACCGGTAGGTTTGTCGCATGTGCTTCGCATCGGTATTTCAAATATCAATATCAATTACAAATATTATCACGACAATTACTTTACCAGAACTGATACCGCTGATTTGTCAAATTTTTACTACCTGAACCCATATATTGAATTTGAAAGAAATAATCTGAACCGAAAGCAATATGCCAACAAAGGCAGCCGTTTCTTTTTGGGTTTGAACTATTATACAGGAAATCATCATTATATTCCGGGCTCAACTGCCACAGGAGATGTGGAGTTTACTAAGGACCTACAGTTTTTCGTTCTTAAAGTGGCTTATGAGCAATACTTCAAAATATCGAAACCGTTTGATTTGGGTGTCACTGCTGAGGCTGCATACTCCGATAAGCCGTTGATGAATAATTATATTTCCAGTTTGCTAATTGCTGACCAATACGACCCTGTACCGTTGATGAAAACGCTTTTTTTGGAGAACTACCGGGCCAATACATACGCCGGGGCAGGAGCCAGGTTCATATTTCACATTATACGAAACCTGGATATGAGGTTGGAAGCCTATTATTATTTGCCCTATCAGAAAATAATATCAATTGACAAGAGTGCGAAAGCCGAATACAGCAAAGCCTTTTCATACCAGTATGTGCTGGGTAACATCCAGGCATTGTACTATACGCCTATTGGGCCTGTGGGCGTTTCAGTAAACTATATTGAACAGGATGGAGATAAGTTTGGTTTTCTATTTAACTTCGGGTATTTAATCTTTAACAGATCGAGATATTACAGATAATAGAAAAAAGTCCTGAACAGCCTGTGTGGATGAAAAAATAGAAGTTCAACAATAGAGAATTATTGCTATTTTTGCTAATTGCTGTAGCAAGCAATTGAATGAAATCTCTAACCAGGTAATTTAAATATTACCAGGATCGTGAAAAATAAATATGTTATTTAAAATTCTAGAATTATGCAACCTGATCAAAATCCTGACTTCAATGTGCAGGAGGAGAAGCCTGAAACTGTATCAAAAACAGTAACCAAAGAAACAGAAAAAACTAGCAAAAAGCCAAAAAAACAACTGGCCAAAAAGGAGCGAGACGCAATCATAGGCATGCTTAAAGGAGAGTCATCTCCTAAAGCAAAAGTTGCAAAGCCTAAGTTGTCAAAGTCGAAAAAGACTGTTTCCCAAATAGAGAAGTCGGAGAAAGTTGAAATTGTGGATTTGTTAAACGACAAAAAATCAACTGGAAAAACCACAAAGACAGAAACCCTACCTGACTTGCCCAAACACCAGATCAGCAAAAAGGAAAAAGAGCAGATCAGGATGCTGCTAAGCGGCAAATTTGATCAAAAAGCATCATCTTCTGAAGAAGCGATATTAGAGGACGATATTGACTACGATCAACTGAATAAACAAGAGCTGGTTGAGTTATTGGAGGAAGTTGTAGAGGAAAAAGACATATCGAAAATAAAAAGCCAGGTTGCCAAAATAAAATCCGCCTTTTACCATCAGAATAAAGATGATATTGAAAGTGAAAAACAAGCCTTTATTGGTGAAGGGGGTGATGCAGAAAAATTTGAACATATTAGCGATCCATTGGAACTGAGGTTTAATGCTGCCTTTGGAAAATACCGCCATAACAAGTCAAAATTCGCTGAGGAGCTTGAAAAAGAAAAGCAACACAACCTTCAGTTAAAACAAAATGTGCTTGAAAGCTTAAAAGAACTTATTAACTCAGAAGAAACCTTAAAGAAAACCTACGATGAGTTTAAGCACCTGCAGGATGAATGGAAGCAAATAGGCATGGTGCCTGCCACGGAGTTGTCCAATTTGTGGCAGAATTACCATTTTCTTGTAGAGAAATTTTTTGATAAAGTACGGATCAATAACGAGTTAAGGGATCTCGATCTGAAGAAAAACCTGGAGTTGAAGATAGAGTTGTGCGAAAAAGCTGAAGAGCTATTAATGGAAAAATCCATAATTAAATCTTTTAAATTACTTCAAAAATATCATGATGAGTGGCGCGAAATCGGACCTGCACCCATCGATAAAAAGGAAGAACTTTGGGACAGGTTTAAAGCCGCTACCGATAAAATAAACCTACGCCGTAAGGATCATTATAAAGATGTCCAGGAAGACCAGCAAAAAAATTATGAAGCGAAGTTGGAACTCATCGGCCAAATGGAAGATGTGCTTGCCAATCAAAATGAAAGCATAAAAGACTGGCAAAAAAACACCCAGAAGATTAACAATCTCTTCAAGTTATGGAAATCGACAGGAAGAGCTCCCAGAGCTAAGAATGATGAAGTTTGGGAAAAGTTTAAAGCCCTGATGGACAACTTTTTTGAAAGTAAAAGAGCGTTTTTCAATGAGTTGAAGGATGAGCAAACCAACAATTATAATCTGAAGCTTGACCTGTGTATTAACGCCGAGGCACTAAAAGATAGCGACGATTGGAAAAATACCACCAATGAGCTTATTAAACTTCAAAAAGAGTGGAAAAATATTGGTCCTGTTCCCAGACGAAATTCAGATAAGATTTGGAAACGGTTCCGTTCAGCTTGTGATCACTTCTTTAACAGAAAAAGCGATTATTTCAAAAACATTCATGTGGTTGAAGATGAAAACCTTGCAAAGAAAAAAGAAATCCTCAAAGCGATAAAAGCGTACAAAGTTGCCAATAATAAAGAAAAAGACCTTAAAGCGATCAAAGAGTTCCAAAGGCAGTGGCTGGAAATAGGTTTTGTACCTTTTAAAGTGAAGGATGCCATTCAGGATGAATACCGTGAAGCAATTGATAAATTGATTTCAAGTATGGATATCAATAAAATTGAACTCACGAAAGCTGATTTTCAGAATAAAATTGAGATGCTTAAAGCGGCGCCGGATTCCGACAGAAGATTATCCAAAGAGTTCTTCAATGTCGAGAATAAAATAAAGAAGATCAAGGAAGATGTGGCCTTATGGGAAAATAATATTGGTTTCTTTTCCAATTCCAAACAATCGGAATTACTTAAAAAAGAATTTCAGCTTAAAATCGACCAAGCGAAAAAAGAAATCGCGTCCCTAAAAGCCAAGTTGAAAATGCTTAGGGAAGTGGAATAACAGCCACTATAAATTCAAATAAAGGGGGCGTTAAAGCCTAAAAAGAACAACATATGTCAGGCAATACTTTTGGGAACATACTAAGGCTAACCAGCTTCGGTGAATCGCATGGCAAAGCCATTGGCGGTATTCTCGATGGATTTCCCTCAGGTATTAGCATAGACATAAAAAAAATTCAACACCAGCTGAACCGGCGTAGGCCAGGCCAGTCGAAATTGGTAAGCCCACGCAAGGAATCCGATGAGTTGGAGATTTTATCTGGTATTTACGAAGGATATTCAACCGGAACCCCCATCGCTTTTTTAATCCGGAATACCGATCAGAAAGTAAAGGATTATGATCATTTAAAGCATGCATTCCGCCCTTCACATGCTGATTTCGTTTACCATGAAAAATATGGACATCGCGATCATAGGGGTGGGGGGAGATCGTCGGCACGGGAAACAATTGCGCGAGTTGTGGCAGGTGCATTTGCTGCTATATTATTGGAAAAGATAGGCGTAAAAATTACTTCATTCGTGAGTGGCATTGGAGAGGTGCAACTTGCCAACGGCTTTGAAACGACCGACATTAGTCAGATCGAAGCTTCTCCCGTTCGTTGCCCCGATGAAACAACATCCAACAGGATGATCAAACTTATTGAACAGACGGCCAAGAAAGGGGATACCCTGGGTGGATTGATCAAATGCGTAATTACCAACGTAACAGTGGGTTTGGGTGAACCAGTTTTTGATAAACTCCACGCCGATCTTGCCAAAGCCATGATGAGCATTAACGCCGTCAAAGGTTTTGAAATTGGTTCAGGTTTTGCCGCTAGTCAAATGAAAGGTAGCGAGCACAATGATCTTTTTGAAATGCGAGACGGCAAACTGTCTACATCCACAAATTTTTCAGGAGGTGTGCAAGGTGGCATTTCTAATGGAACAAACATTTATTTTAACGTGGCCTTTAAACCTGTCGCCACACTGATGAAAGATCAGGTTACCTTTAACGAACGAGGCGAAAAAGTGACCCTGAAAGGAAAAGGCCGCCACGATGTATGTGTGGTACCTCGTGCTGTTCCTATTGTTGACGCCATGGCAGCACTGGTACTGGCTGACCATTATTTACGTAATTTATCGGCAACTATCTAAAATAATTTTAAAAACTATTCAAAATGAAAGCCTTGAAAATTTTCGGCATATTCATGCTCATAATTATTGCTCTCGTGGTGATATCCATGTTCGTAATTCCACAATTCTACAAGGACAGGATTGCGAAAATTGTAAAAACAGAAATTAATAAACAAGTAAAGGCTAAAGTGGATTTTGTAGAATTTGACTTGTCACTTTTTAGAAGCTTTCCCGACTTCAGTTTTGGCTTGCACGATATATCAGTTATTAACCAGCTTTCAGATACATTGATGACATCTGATGATATTATAGTTACTATGGGGCTTTTCAGCGTGCTGAAAGATGAAAGCATTATTATCAAATCCATTTCTATCGATCGGCCCGGCTTATTTTTGAAAATCAATTCAAAAGGTGAAGAAAACTGGAATATTATAAAGGAAACTGACCCAACTTTAGCAGAAGAATCAGATGATGCGGATGGCTATCGTTTATTGTTAAACAGCGTATTGATAAACGAGGCAAACATTTACTACCGGGATTTGGAATCAGGTATTGATGTGGAACTTAAAAGTTTAAATGCCTCACTGAAAGGCAGCTTGGAAGCGGACAGAACAGACCTGAAACTAAAAATGAATTCAGATGATTTCAATGTGATATATGATGGTGTAGCGTATATGCGCCACACAGCTTTAGGATTTGATGCCGTAATTGATGCTAACCTGAAAGATGAAATTTACAACCTTAAAAATAATACCCTTAGCCTGAATGGTTTGCGTATTAACTTTGAAGGTTCCATGGCTTTTGTGAATGATAACATCAACCTGATGCTGGTGTATAATGCGCCTGATAATTCGTTCAGGCAGTTGCTTTCATTAATTCCGGAAATCTACAAAGATGGATATGATGAAATGTTAACAAGCGGACAGTTTAATATGGATGGTCATATCAAAGGGGTATATTCTAATAATAATATTCCCGACTTCAAATTGCACATGCATGCTGAAGAGGCGGAAATTTCTTATCCTAATATGCCTGCGAATGTGAGTGATATTAATTTTGATTTATTGGTAGAAAATGAAGGCAATGACCTGGATAATACCATTGTTAAACTGGATAAGCTGTCAGGAAAGTTAGGTGAGGAAATGATACGGCTTAGTATGCAGTTGTTGCATCCAATCTCTGATCCGTACCTTGATTTGAAAGCATCCGCCGAATTCACATTTGAAAACTTGAAAAATGTATTCCCACAGCAATCATTGCAGAATCTTACAGGAGGGATCATCGCTGACATTACCCTTAAAGGACGTTTATCATCCATCGAAAAAAAGGAATATCAGAATTTCAGGGCCATGGGTTCGCTGGTGTGTGATCGCATTAGCTTTGATGTGGATGAAAATTACGCGATTCTACTTAAGCGTGCCCAGTTTAATTTTTCGCCTGCTCAAATAGATATTATTGGTTTTGACAGTGAGATTGGTGGTTATAGTCTGCTTGTAGATGGCAAAATAAATAATTACCTGGGCTATTTTCTGAGAGATGAGATGTTTGAAAGTCAAATAAGTCTTCGGTCAGAAACATTGAATATTAACCAATTACTTGAACCCTGGTCAGCATCAGATTCAGATGCAGGAAGCGGACAGATTGACAATCATGTGATTTATATCCCTGAAAATATAGATGTGCTTGTTTCAATTACAGCAGATTCATTGTTTTATGATCAGCTTTCATTCAGTGACTTTAATTCAACGATTCATATAAACGGAGGGAAAATTGAATTCGAGGAATTTGGCTCTTCGTTCCTGGGCGGATTGATTGAGATGAATGGATATTATGTGGCCACTGCCAGCGTTAAACCGCATATTGACATGCGCCTGAAATTAATGGACCTGGGCGTCAGCAGTGCTTACCAGTATTTATCATTGTTTGAAAAATTCGTACCCATTGCCGAGAGAGCAAAGGGTATATTTGATGCATCCGTTAATCTCAATATGGACCTGGATCAGGATATGAATCCTGTTTGGAGTTCTATTCTCGGGAATGGCGACTTTATTTCTGACGACATAGAGTTGAATGCGACCGAAATATTTTCCAGAATATCAAAGGTGCTGAATGTAGATGCATTCAAAAATCCTTCTACCGGACCGATAGATTTATCTTTCAACATCATGGATGGAAAAATATATAATAAGCCTTTCAATATTATGATGGATGATATCCAAATGGAAGTACTTGGATGGACCGGGTTGAATCAACAAATTGATTATAATTTAACACTCGATATCCCTGTAAAATTGCTTGGAAATGATGCTTCAAAGGTGATAGATCAATACGCGAAAGAAATTGGAAAACTCGGTTTTGATTTGGGAGATGTGAAATCAATAAAACCAGTATTAAAAGTGGATGGCCTTGCATCCGATCCACAGGTAACATTGGTTTCATTGGGAAAACTGACGGATAATAATATAAAGGATATCGCTAAAGATAAAATAGAAAAAGTTGTTGATGATTATTTGGAAAAAGCCAATAAGGAAGCTGAAAGAATTTTAGCAGAGGCTCAAAAAGAATCGGATTCTATCATTGCTGCCGCTCAGAAACGGGTTGACAAGGTCATGCAACTGGCCAATCAAACGGTAAATAATATCAAAAGTGAATCGCAGAAACAAGCAGATCAATTGGTAAAAGAGGCAGCCAAACAGGGTGCGCTTGCAGAATTGGCGGCAAAAAAGGCTGCCGAAGAGCTATTAAAAAGTGCCAACAAGGAAGCTGGTGAAGCACTTTCATTGGCACGACAGGAGTCAGATCAGATCATGGAGAATGCCCGTAAACAAGCAGATGCCACTATGCAAAGAGCAATGGAAAAATCTGATATGATTAGAAAAAATAACTAAGCTTATTTATTCAGCATTTGTTCAACGTTGGATATATTCCCATCCGTCTCAACAGCTGTGATATTCAATATTTCAGCAAACAACACATATAAATTCACATTTTCAAAAGTTGGATGTGTATAGTTCGATTTAAAAGCAGGGCCTGATGCATAGAAGATAGCATGCATGTCTTTCAGGTCATTATCGTAACCGTGTGCACCAGCAATGGCATCAGGATATTTTGAATTGACGAATGTCCAGCCCGGATCTGCCACCATGCAAATATCATGCGTACGGATGTTTTTACCATAGTGCAGTCGTTCAGGTAATTCTCCGTGTTTCCATACCTCAAGGTTTGGTGTATTCTGCAGAGCAGTAAAAACGTGTTCAAGTCTACCTTCTTTCACTTTGATATTAACGTTGGGTGAGATACCATCTATAAATTCAATGTCGTTGGTGTCAATTATTTGTTCAATAGCTATCGTTCGGTCGTTGGAAGTGGCATTCATTCCATGATCCGAGGTAATAATAAAATTTAACTGGTCAAATACAGGTAGTTTTCGCATTTGCGTGAAGAAATCATTTAAATAGGTATCTAATTCTTCAATCAGCAATCTTGTTTCTTCGCTTTCGGGTCCGGCTTCATGACCTGTGTGGTCAGGTTCTGAATAATACCACATGATCAGATGAGGCCGTTTTGATTCTGGCAAGGATAACCAGTTTACGATGGAATCAATCCGATCATTAAACGGGATGGTCCAGTCGTATTTATACCAAAAGCTAGGCCTAACACCTTTTATTTCAGCTTCTGAACCTACCCAGAAAAAAGTAGCGCTTATAACATCCTGCTTTTCGGCTGTTACCCAGATAGGTTCACCTCCATAAAAGGTTCCATCTTCCACTGCTTCTCTGTTTTTCATTTTGTATTCCCTATCCAGGTCAGTTGCATGAAAATTATTATCTACCAGCCCATGGTGATCGGGGTACAATCCTGTAGCCATTGAATAATGATTTGGAAATGTTTTTGTTGGGTAGGATGGTTTGAGTGATTCGGCCACTACACCTGCGGCTTTTAAAGAGTCGAGGGTGGGTGTGTGAGCGTTATGGGTATAATCCCACCTGAATCCATCCAGGGATAGCACAACTAAATATGGCTGATCTTGCTTCGATGCTTCTTTATTGCAAGCAGAAAAAATAACGATAAGACCAAGTATTAAAAGGATGTTTTTGATCATGATGAAGTTTTTGATAAAATTAAATAAAAAAAGAGGCCATCTTAATTTATAAGACAGCCTCTTTTTACATGTTTATGATTTTATTGGAATGAGATTTTTACGCCTACGTTGAAAGTGGTAGGCAATCCAAGAAATACTTCTGCTGAATTCACAGTATGTGAATACCTGTTGTCATATCCATAAAAGCCATTATAGGCACTATTATCAACGGCATCCTGAACGTAAAATGTGTTAAAGATGTTGAAAACATGTGCGAATACATCCACGCCCAATTTACCTTTCAGAGGTAATGTGTAGTAAATATGTGCGTCAAATACAGAGTATGCCGGAGTTTTCCATACCTGCTCGGTATCAGTTTCGTCATCTCTTGTAGTTGGGTTAAAGTCGGCGTAATGGTTGGCGTTATATCTCCATAAAAGCTGGATGTTCAAACCTTTCACGGGATAAATATTGGTCCAAAGTGCAAATTGCGTTTGAGGTGCATCACCTACTTTAAGGTCTTTCGTATAAAGATTTACTGAATCTATGACAGTACTGCCGTCTTTAATAACAGCGCTTACATTATCAAGATACTGCCAGTTGGCAATAGAGGCAATGGCACCGAATCCGATAAAACGGACAGGACGATAAGAACCTTCAAACTCAAAACCGATATGGCGTTGGTCCATACCCCTGATGAAAGCTATACCTGTTGTTTCTTCGGTAATACGAACTGACCTGGTGAAAGTTCTGTCATTCCATGTGGTATAATAGAAGTTACCTTTCAGATCTAATTTGTCATCGCGCGTGGTGAAAATTGCTCCTGCCTCATATGCTACAAATTGCTCATTGTTAGGATCTTCAGCAACAGTACCGTCACTATCATCAATTACATCGTCAAAAATCGGCACTTTCGAAACAACACCCACGTTTGCAAAAGCACTGAAAGTTTCGGTAAAATTGTAGTTAACACCACCTTTTACCTGGTATCCACCAATCCAATCCGTATTTGATTTTAGCTCACCACCATCTTCACCTTTTACAAAATGGTTTATGTATGAGTATTTAATCATGGAATAACCGAAAGTTGCATAGGCTGATAATTTACCGTTGGTATACTCGCCCTGCAGGTAACCGCCAAACCAGTCCACTGTATTGGTGTTAAAATAATCGATTTTATCACCGAGGCCTTTGTTATAATCTGCTTCTGAATCGAATTCGTTTCCATCGAAATAGAAAGTGTTTAAGCCGAGTAGATCTCTTACGTCGCGGAAGTGCTCAATGGTTGCTGTTCTCCAGTCGATACCCACCTGCCCTTTGAAATGATCGCTAAAATTAATTTTCACTTTAGAAATCGCACCAATGGTGTTTTGATTGTTTGTAGAGTTACGCAAAATACCTTCTCTTGTGTATTCCGGGTCTAAGTTGTGTTCAATCGTTGAATTCCAGTCAGGGATTCTCGTTGGTTCCTGGTCATAATTATATTGGATTTTACCGTAAGTTCCTGATCCGCCACCTTTACCACCCGAGTAATAAACGGTGGTGAATTGGGTGACTTTTTTATTCCATTGTGCGTACCAGTTGAGGTTAACAACAGGTTTGTGGTAATAATTTTCCCTTTCGTTAAGGAAACCAGGATCATGGCGGTCGTGGTTCTTGCCATTCCAATTTTGTTCGCCATCGTAGTTTTCGTCAACCACATTCCAGTTTTCATTATAAAGTCTTCCCGTTGTGGCTTCTTTAAACATCAATAATGTACTATCAGCTACGCCCAACTCTTCAGCATATTCGTGGCTGTATGCAGCTACATTTTGCTTATACAGGTTCTGTCCATGTTTTTGAGGAGCGCCAATGGCATAAAACTCCAAACGGTGGTTTTTGCTCACATTGTAACTCATACCTATATAATATGCCCATGCATCGGTCCATGTTTTGTCAATAACACCCTGGCCAACTTTACGAACAGCACTAACGCTTGCAGCGAATTTGTTATTTATTAAACCTGTGTGTGCAGACAGTGTAGCTTTGAAGAAATTACCTGATCCATACTCAAATTTTCCTGATCCACCTGCTTTCATTTCAGCAGGGCTTGTAAGAATGTTCATGGTTCCTCCCACGGAAGGAGTTGCCAGGTTTACAGCACTTAAACCACGCTGCATCTGGATCGAAGAAGTTACATCAGCAACACCATCCCAGTTTGACCAATATACCCAGCCATTCTCCATGTCGTTAATAGGTACACCGTTTATCATTATGGCTACATTTCTCTGGTTAAAACCACGTACGTTAATCCTGGCATCACCGGCACCCCCACCCTGAGGAGTAGCATATACGCTTGGTGTATTGTTCATTACCATCGGCAAATCCTGTGAGCCAAGTTGTTGCTCAATTTCGGCTTTTGTTACATTAGAAACGGCAACAGGTGTTTCACGTTCTTTAGCACGGTCGGCAATAATATCAATACCGTCCAATAAAATGGAGTTGGCTTTTAATTTAATTTTACCGAGGTCAATGGTTTCACCATTTACCACTGTGACGTCCTTCTTTTGTTCGTCATAACCCACATAACGGAAAACAAGAGTTTGATTTCCTTCGGGAGCGATGATCATGAAGCTTCCATCCATATCTGTAACCACACCGCTTGTGGTTCCTTCAATAAGGATTGTAGCGCCAATAAGGCTTTCATTGGTTTCATCATCCAGCATAACTCCCGTAATTTGACCTTGTGACATTACTGTGCCACTAAATAACACAAAAACCGCTAGGGTTAAGAGTAATTTAATTCGTTGCATAAGCATTAATTTTTGGTTGTTAAAATTCTATTTTTAAAAAGAAAGTAAATTTAGAAAATATGCTTTTCGACCATGTTAAATAATTATTACCTTTTGTTAACAAAATAGCACGCTTACAAGGTTTGTGACGGCTAAAAGTTCAGTATTCAAGTATTTAAATGTTAATAAATGTTAATAAGTTTTGTGGGTATGATTTCTAAAAATTCAGCCTTAACGAAATTTCAAAGTTTCTGCCAAATGACCAAAAGCCTTGAATGGTCTCAAGATCATGATTAATGCCATCTTCAGCATCTTCAATATGGATATTGTTAAGCAGGTTGTATGCGTTCAATTGAACCAAAGCCACTTTTTTAAACAGGTGGAACCTCGTACCTAAATACAAATTTATGATACCATAAGACGGAATCCTGTAAGACTGCTGATGATCAAGCGGATTATTGCGGGTTGTGGGTTCAAAATCAGCATAAATTTTATTGTAACCCATGTACTCTGCTTTCAATTGAAATAGTTTCAGGATTTCAGCATCGAGAAAAAGACCGTATTGCTGCTGTGCCGTTCCTCCTACATACAAATCTTTTACGAAAACATCTACCGTATCAATAACAACATTGTTATTATTGAATAGTTGTGCCGTTACATTGTTGGTCCATTTGTAATCGCCAAAAGAAACTATTCCGCCCATTTTAAGCTTTGGCGTTATCCTTAGCTGTATTTTCATTTCTATACCTTTATGCAACGCGTTCAAACCATTGATCATGGCCCGGGTCTGTTTATTATCTTCTAATTGAATGTATTCATTTGAAAGTACAGATACATTTTTCCAATGGGTATAGTATCCTCCAATATTTATTTTCCATTGCGGATGAATAAAGTTGTAACCAGCTTCAATTGTTTGTATTTGTTCATTTTTGAGATTTTGAACCGGTTGATTTGTGAAATTACCAAATACAAATTTGAAATATGGCGCTCTTGAAATAAAAGCACCATTGATATATAATGTATGTAATTTGTTTACTTGGTAACTCAATCCTGCCCGTGTATCAAAGCCCGGCTTTAAAATTGTTTCACTTTTCTGGTGTTGCACGTAGTTGTACCTGTCAACCCGTTGATACCAGTTGTTGTTGATATTGAATGATATATACGCATCAAGGTTTCGCTGCTTATATAGCAATTGGGCATACGAATTGAGGTAATTTACAATTGAATTGTTGTTTACTTTTATAATGTCACCAACGGTTTTTAATTGAGACCTTCCGGCAACACCATCAACAGCCCAGCTATAATCTTCAATGAAAGACTGGCCGCCTAACAGGTCGATGATTTCTTCTCGAAGGTATGAATTAAAATATCGGTAGTGGATACCCGCAGTCAGGTCAATATGTTCACCGAAGTGTTGCTCATAAGTCGAATTGTATCCTGCTTCAACGTGGCTGGCCAAAAAACGCGTTTGCACATTTAATGAATAACCGTTTACTGTCTCCCCATTGTCAAGTGTATAATTGCCTTCATGGCTTGCATTTACATCATAGATTTCCGGCCAATCGATTTGCCCTGAGGGATTTCTGAATTCAAAAATGGTTGGCGCATAATTAAAACTTTCCGACCATTTACCACCACCATTTCCGGCAGTAAGATATATGATATTGGTAAGTTTTATATTATCTGAGAGATCCAGGTAATAATTTACACTCATGAAAGGTTTGTGGTAAAAATTTTCCGACGCATTGTTGATCTGGCCATTATAACTTCCCCAATCTTTATTGAATTTATTTCCATGCAGACTACTTTCCGAATGGGTTAATTTTAGTGTTCGCTGGCCGTGCCGCTGGGGAGCACCTAACAATATGATGGATATTTTCTTCTTCGCATTGATAGTTTTGTTCATTGATAGAAAATAGGACCATCCTTTCACATAGGTGGCATCCACATAACCTGGGCCCTGCATATAAGAACCCATCATGGAAATACCCCATCCGTTATCGAGCTTTCCGCTGTTAAGTGCGAATGATACCTGCTGGTTTCCATAACTGCTCATCTGGTAACTGAGCATTCCGCCGTAAGTTTCTTTATTCTGATGCGTAATGATATTTACACTGCCACCTACGGCACTGTTCCCCAAATTGGCCAGCCCGGGTCCTTTTTGTATCTGTATTTTAGCCGCGGCATTGCTTAGTCCCAGCCAGTTGCTCCAATATACAAGGCCATTTTCAATACCGTTAATGGGTATGCCATTTAGCATAATCGTCACATTTTCCTGCCCGAAACCCCTGATGCTTAATTCTGCATCGCCACTACCGCCACCGTTACGTATGCTGTAGATGCCCGGAATTTGATTAAAAGTAAGTGGTAATGGCCGGTCACCCAATTTTTCCTGGATGGAAGAACCGGAAATATCAGATACGGCAACAGGTGTTATGTTGTGTTTGGATAGACCTGCTGTTATAACGGTTTCTTCTAACTCAAATGGAACCGGTTTTAAAAATATGGTATCTAGCATATTTTCAGAAAACTGAACATCAAACGGAATGGTTATTTTCTCATATCCCAGTGCTTGTATAACCAGAAAACCTTTTATATCAGGAACGTTTATTTCAAAATGACCGTTTTCATCACTTACGGCCCCAAGATTATTTTTACTATAAGCGATGTGTGCGTAAGAAATGGTTTTCTGCGTATCATCATCTGCCAGGAGGCCGCTTATGCTGATTTGTGAAAAACCCCGGTAGCTGCATAAAATGATAAGGAAAAAAATGAAGAAAAATCTTTTCATGGCCTTTTAATTATGTTGATACAAATTTCCGGCGGGGCCAATGAAAAGAACTAGAATGAAAGTGTCAGTAAGTTTAGCCGCAAAGAAGTAAAATACATCCTGTAAGCTGACTTGATACTTTATATTTTCTTCTATCATCCAGACTGTACTGTCGGTTCCGGATTTTCACCAGATCAGTCCCTGAGCTACATTTTCAGAGAGTCGCGGACTTTAACCGCCGGTCGGGAATTCTTATTAGTTTATTGAACTGAACAAGTCACCCTGCCCCGAAGAAAATTAAGCGGCAAATGTATCTTATTAAATACTGGAAAAAACCCGAAATAGAAATTTAGATTCATTCTTTTTTCAAGCCAGCCGGGCAACTCGAATTCAAAAAAAAAGGGACTTTTATTCTTCAAAGATTCTTTTGATCAGGCGCAGCCGGTGGGTGTATTTCCGCTCCTGCTCATTAAAAATACCGTTATGGTCGATCTTATCGATTCGTACCTGGCCTGAAGCATGAATAATATGCTCATTGTCGAGCATGATGCCTACATGTACGAAGTTACCTTCTTCGTTCTCGAAAAATGCCAGGTCGCCAAGAAGGGTTTCGTGTACAAAATTTACCAACTCACCCTGTTGGGCCTGTTGCGAGGCATCACGTTTGAGGAATATACCTGACAGTTTGTATACCATTTGCACAAAACCAGAGCAATCGATGCCAAAGGGTGATTTTCCACCCCATAAGTATGGCGCGTGCAGGTATTTTAAGGCGATTTTTCCAATTTCTTCTTTTTTAGGGTTTGGCGTTACCGAAATATAGTTGCCCGAAAAAGAAAAACTATTGTTTTCGATGGTAAAAGTATCATTTATCAAATGGGGCAACTGGCTGCCCAATACCAGTTGAAAAACTGAATTGTTTTCTATAAACTGGCATTCACTCACTACATCAGTTGAAAAAAAACGGACCGAAGGCAAAAACAAATTATAGGTTTCTTCAGACACTTGTTGAAGTTGCTTTTTGTCAACCCAGCCTTCATAGCCATCATCCATGCTTTCAATCAGAACCCAGTTTTCAAATGCATCTTTTATTTCCACAAAATCGCCAAACAACAGTTGATTTACCATCTCATTTCTATCTCCAGGCGATTTCCTAACTGCTATTAAAGCTTGCAAGCTTATACCGTATGTTGCCATAATCAATGATTTACAAGAACCTTTTATTACTTTTGCGTTGTAAATGTAATTCGAATGAATACAATATTGTCAAAATTACAACATAATTATTACGACATCCTAAAGGTGTTGCTATTTATCATTGCGATTGCGATTGTGGTATGGATCAGCCCACGCGAAAGCATGTTTAAATATGAATTTAACATAGGAAAACCCTGGAATCATAACGATTTAATAGCGCCTTATGATTTTTCCATCTATAAAACCGATAAACAAATAACGGAGGAAAAAGCGCAGGTATTGAGCAACTTCAGGCCTTATTTCAGGTATGATGAAGACGTTACAGGGTCGGGTCGGCACATGTTAACTGAGAATTTTGGTGAACTATGGCAGGTAAGTGATGCAAGCCAGCGCTCGGAGGATTCTATAAAACTATTGAAAGTTTTAACAAAGATATATGACGATATTCAAAAAACAGGTGTCATCCAGTACCATGAAATTCTGGATGGCAAAGGGCAAGAATATCCTATCAGGATAATCCATGGTAATGAAGTGTCGAATGCAAGTCTGGGCGAGTTCTACGATGTGCATACAGCCAATACATTTGCTAACAACAAAATTAATAAGCTTAAAGATCAGGATAGTTCCCTGCTAAAATTGATTATTAGCCAGTCGCTGGTGCAAAATGTATTTTATGATGAAGAAAAAAGTACAGCGGAAAGTACCGAATTGCTAAACCGTATCTCAACTACTTATGGTTTGGTGCAAAAAGGAGAGTTGATCATCTCTACAGGCGAATTGGTAAATCCTGATAAATACCAGGTGCTCATGTCGTTAAAGCGTGATTTTGAGCAGGATTTGGGAGGTGCTGAGTCGCAGTTCTTCATTATTACTGGCAATGCTTTGCTGATTATTTTGTTGTTCCTGATCGAATTTTTGTTCATATTCCTTTATTATAGAAATGTATTTGACTCGCTGAAGCTCATCGTTTTAATATTGGTAAGCCAACTGATCTTAATCGTGATTACGCATTTTATTTTCAGGCACTTCACGCAGTGGACCTACATGATCCCGTTTGCAATATTGCCCATATTGATAGCGGTTTTTGTAAATAAGCGGGTGGCCATTATTGTGCATCTTGTAACGGTTTTAATCTTGGGCTTTTATGCACCTAATAGTTTTAATTTCTTTTATACGCAATTTGCATCAGGTCTAATAGCTGTATTTGTTGTGGGCGATCTTTCAAAGAGGGTGGATCTGTTCAAAACTTCCCTTTTTATTTTTCTCACCTACATTGTAGTGTATTTAAGTATGCTTTTCGTTCAGGAAGGATCACTGGATAGTTTCTCATATCTGGCTATTCTGTTTCTCGCTGGTAGTTCGATCTTGGTTTTACTCGCCTTCCCACTTATATTCCTGTATGAAAAACTATTCCGCATTGTTACGCATCTGACCTTACTAGAACTTTCAAATACCAATAATACCCTGCTCAGAGAGCTTTCGGAAAAAGCACCTGGTACCTTTCAGCATTCGCTGCAGGTGGCTAACCTTGCATCTGAAGCACTTTATGTAATTGGCGGAGACGCATTATTAGCACGAACAGGTGCATTGTACCATGATATTGGCAAGATGTACAATCCGATGTATTTTGTAGAAAATCAAACTTCAGGCTACAATCCACATGAAGAGCTTTCGTATGAAGACAGTGCACGGATCATCATCGGCCATGTGCTTGAAGGTATTGAAATGGCCCGGAAGGCAGGTTTACCAGAGCAGATCATTGATTTTATCAGAACACATCATGGTACCCGCCGGGTAGAGTATTTTTACAGGCTAGAAAAGAAGATGAACCAGGGAATGGAAGTGGATGAAACAGAATTCAGGTACCACGGGCCTATACCGTTTTCGCGTGAAACAGCAGTAGTGATGATGGCCGATTCTATTGAAGCTGCATCACGCAGTATCAATAAACCAGACGAACAGAAAATTAATGATCTTGTGGAGAATATTGTGGGCTCACTTATGGCCGGAAATCAATTCATTAACTCGAACATGACCATGCGGGAAATCAACACCGTTAAAAAAGTATTGAAGAAAAAGATCATGAATATCAATCACGTACGAATAGCATACCCAGACTAAAATTTATAGCTGATTCCCGCCATCACATTGATACCTTGCATAGGGTATTGATAGTAGTATTCATAATTCCAGTTAAGAATATTGGTAAGTTTTAAAAACACCCCGAAGTTTTCTTTCAACTGATAATCAACGCCTAGGTTCATATCGAAAAACGGCTCTAGTGTTAATTCAGTTGGTACCACTCCTCTGGGGTCAAGCGCGTAGCGCTTTCCCATATAGTATAACTCAGTCCATACCACTACTTTATTCACAAACCGGTATGAAGCACCCAACTTCGCTTCTGTGATCGGTTTATGATACGGACTATTGAGTGAGTTGAGTGCATAGATATTATAATTGGCCGCCAACCAGGTGTTGAATTTCGCATCTAAAGTATATGTGATTTCTCCTTTCAGATTTATCATATCCCCATTATCGTAAACTGCATTGAACTTGTTTATGGGCCCATCGGGGGTGAGACTGGGCGTAAATTGTGTTATGGTATTGATATAAAAGTATTCGTTATTGAATCGTGTCCATTTGGCTTCCAGATTATAGCCTATTTTCTGGTTAAGATTTCCACGTAAACCGACCAGACCAATAAATTTGTTGTTTTTCCATTTGGTGTCAATCGTAGTCAGAATCCATGGGTTTTCGGTAGAAAGATCGCGCAGATTATTTTTTTTCAGTCCACCGCCAATGCCAGCGTAGAGGCTCAGGTATTCGGGATATAGTTCAATAGACATGTCTATTTCAGGATAAAATTTAAGTTTTGAACCCACGTTCAGGTAATTAAAACTGAGGCCTACTTTGAAATTTATAATGCCGTATCTTGCCTTGAAATAGGGTGTGGCATTCAACAGATATTCGTTGGTTGTTTTCAGGGTATCGGTGTTATTGTAATAAATCACTTGCCCATCTATGCCAAGGTATTGATAGTTTAATACTTTGGTTACTTCAAATGATTTGTAAAAGTCGAAATTGAGCGTGGCATTTGCTTCGGATGATTGAAATTTATCAAAAAAGTAGTATCCTGAAACGTCGAATAAATGCACTAGTTTTTTATCGCTTTTATAGTTGCTTTCAATGCCAATATTTCCTTCAATTGAATTGAATCGTTGTTTAAGCCTGCCTTCATCGATCATAATTTCAGGATATTCGGATGGTATATAGCCATAAAATCTATTGGTATTCAATTGATACTGAAAGCCCAGATCAATGATATGATCATTAATAAACTTATTGAAATTAAGATCTGCACTGGTATTGGAATACGGGCTTGTATAGTCAGGTATATTTTTGAAAGCTGACAAATGATAAATTTCGGTTGTAAAACGATGCTTGCTTCTTTTTCCGCTTGAGTGAAAGAAGTTGATATATGGGCTGAATTGGCTGCCAAGTCCGGCAAGCAGCAGGTTTTGCGAAATTTTCTCCCTTTTATCGACATTGATATTTGCCGGGGTAATAGGCTCCAATGTAATTCTAGTATCCGATTGCCTGTCGATATGGTTGAATTCAAACTCAGGCTTTGTGAATGTGAAGGAATGTGTTTCGGGCTTCTGGTTTAACTTATATGCTTCGTTAATAGAAGGGTCGAACGAGCCGATGATTGTGACCTGCTCATTGTGGTTTTTATCTTCGGTTTGCTCTGTTTGACCAAATGTGTATGAAATGGCTGATATTTGAATCAAAACAACAGCAAGCGATAATTTCAATATATCACTTTTTGCGTTCATAGGTTCATTGTTTATGTTGCTGCTACTATTCATTACTTGATTTCAATTTACTGATTTTTTCACGGGCTAACTGTCTCAGGTCATTGCCGCTGTAATTATCTATAATGCTTTGCAGGGTTTGTTCTGCCTGGAATGTATTGCCACGTTCGGCATAAATATCGGCCAGTAAAATAAATCCTTTAGCTACCCAATACGGATAAGCGGAATAACCTTCTTTTAGTTCATAGATCATCGACTCCGATTCGTCCAACTCATGCTTGTTAAAGGCGTTTTGAGCTAGCTCGTATTTTGCTTCGGCACCATATTCATTTGAACTCAGCTTTTCAACTATCTCAAATGATTCTATGGCCATTCTTGAATTTCCGGTAAGTTGATAAGATTTAGCTGTTAGGTAATTGGCATGCAACACTTGTTCATTGTCCGCCATGCCTGTTTCTTTTAGCAATTGCGCATAGGAAATGGTATTCTGGTAATCCTGTAAATAATAAGCCGAGCGCATGGAACCATCCAGCGCCTCCACAAGCATGTCCTGGTCTTCGGCAATATCCGCCAAGTGCTGGTAGTGTTTTTTCGACTCGGCGTACTGTTCTTTATTGTAGGTGATTCTAGCTATTTTTAAAAGTGCATTAGCTGTATATGGATTGTCTGGAAATGCGATGATCGATTCGTAATACTGCACGGCCCCGGCCTCATCTCCCAATTTTTCGTAGCAATCCGATAGGTAGTAATATGATTTCAGTACATAGCCACCCTGGGGAAATTTCTGCAAATAATTTTGTAATCTTGAAATTGCTTTTGAACATTCGTTATTCATAAAATAGTTCTCGCCGGAAGTGAATAAAAGGGAATCTTCTTCACTGGTTGAAACCTGCACAAAGTCAAGCTTTTTTGCATATTTGAAATAATCATCGATTTTGCCCTGATCCATATACACACTTTGGAGTGTGTTCAATGCTTCTTTTGCTTCAATGGATGCTGGATATTTATCAATCACTTGCTTCAAGGTTTTGATAGCCTGGTTATACTGGTTATTGCTATAGTACACGAAGCCCATTTTTACCAGTGATTTTTTCGAAAGACTGCTATTGGGAACTTCCTTTACCAGTTTGTCAAAATAGATGATAGCATGGCGCTGGTCATTTTGAATGAGATAAGTTGAAGCGATCTCGTACAAAGCATCGTCATAGAGGTAAGAGCTTTTGTAACGCTGGGTCAGATCGGTTAATAAGCTGATCTTGTTGTTAAAGTCGCCTTTGGCACCATAACAAAATGCCCTCTGGTAAATTGCGTAATCTGCATTCTTTGCATTATTTCTGATCGTTTTCTCATATAGTAATGAAGCATCGTCATATTTCTTTAAAATGAAGTAACTGTCTGCAAGGCGTAATGTTGCATCGCTGATCAGGTCCCTGTCTGAGGTGCCAGATTTGAGAAATTTATTAAAGTAATTGATGGCCTCGATGTAGTTTTTCTGGTTGAAATACGTGTAGGCAAGGTTATACAAAGATTTAGGATATAATTCTGAATTTGAAGATTCATCGGATGATATAAATTGATGGTACAACCTGGATGCACCTCCGAAATCTTTGGCCCGGTAAAGACCTTCCGCTTTCCAGAATAAGGCATTCAATTTGATATTCTCGTCAGCACTGAATTTAATAGATTTATCAAAATTATCTGCTGCATTCTGATAGTCACCCCTGTTAAATTGATCAACCGCATTCGTGTAGGCGATTTCCTGGTAAATAGATTGAAGTTGTGGACTGATATTTTTCGTTTTCTTGATAGACTTCAGCGCGGCTTCGTAATTATTGGAAGCCAGATACAATTGGCCTAGCAATTCATACGCATCATTTATTCTCTCTGAGCCGGGGTTATTTTCGATAAAGTCAGTGATAATCGCTACCGGATCATTGTATAAGTCGCCACCCAGTTCAATGGTCAGTTTTACATAATTATACAACGCATCCATGGTGATGTCGAGGTTGGTTTCGAGCTGATAAGCTTTTAAAAAGGCGTTTTGGGCAAATTTTTCCTGGCCAGTATTCAGATAACAAAACCCGAGGTTATACCAAGCATTTTGTTTATTATCACTTTCCGCTTCACTGGCATTTTCAAAATTGGAAATGGCAGCGCGGTACTCTTCATTTACAAACTTCGAATAACCAATCCTGTAATGTTCATCAGGACTCAGGTTTTTTGAACCTGATCTTTCATATTCAACAAAATATTCCAGGGCACTTATGTAATCGCCAAGGTTGTAGTACGAATTGGCGATCAATCGGGCTACTTCGCTCCTGGTTTTATGATCGGCCTTGTTCAGGTAAGTGTTACCCGCTTCGATCACCTTGTTGTAATCGCCACGTTCATAATAAATATGGATGATATAATAGGGTACATATTTATTGAATCTTTTGTTGTCTTCAATGGCTTTGAAGCTTTGTAGGGCTTCTTCGTACTCTCCTTTCTGGTATTGGATATGCCCGTAATAAAAGTTGGCGGCCGGTCCATAAGTTGTTTCTGAATTTAAAATCTCTGAAAATGAAGCGGCGGCTTCGTCAAACTGATTTAAGCTCAATTCACTGTACCCTTTTTTATAGTAATATTCGGCCCGCTGGTCTTTATTTAATTTGTTAGGTGAAGTTTTGCTGAAGGCTTCTAGTGTTTCTACATAACTTCTGTTTTTAAAATACAATGTGCCTAATTCAAAATATATTTTCGGCAGCCATGTACTTTCAGGGTAATCAGTTACAAAGTGCTCCACCTTATTTAAAGCGTCCTTATTGGATAGGGCGATGCTGCTAACCGCTTCGTAATAAGCCGCGTTTTCATAGAAGGCATCTTTTGGATCATCTGCTTCCGACATAAATTGAACGAACATCTGTTTGGCGGCACCATAATTCTTCTGATCAAATAGGCTGATCGCCTGACGGTATGTGGATTGTGGTGGATTGTAATAGATGGTTTTCTGCGAAAACAACAATCCCTGGCTAAATAATGAAAACAATAAGGTAACTGTTAAGAGTCCTTTTTTCATAGGTGATAAAACAATTAGTAATGGTTGAAAAAAGTAAAGGTTGCCTCAATAACGGTTGGTAAGTTTTTGATTCTGTTTTTCATTAAACGGTAAAATTCCATTTATCATATGAATGAGGCATATTATTTATGAAAGAATAAAAAAAGTTCAACAGGCTTATAAGCGGGATTCTGTACTCCCCTGAAATCGATCAGTTGAGTGCCTGTCATTTATCTGGGTTAAACATTGCTGTTTAACTCTAGCGGTCTACCCATCGATATCGGACGAGCAGTCCTCAAACACCGACATATTTGACCTTGCAACCCATAAGGTTTACCCCAATATACTGTCGCCAATGTATTGCGTGGGCTCTTACCCCACGTTTTCACCCTTGCCTGCCGAAGCTTCAGCGAAGGCTGGCTTGCCTCTACCCCGGCATAGGCGGTTATTTTCTGCGGCACTTTCTGTCACCTAAAAAGGTGCCTTCCCGTTAGGAAGTATGGTGCTCTGTGCTGTCCCGACTTTCCTCCCCCTTGCGGGAGCGACAGGCCGGCCTGTTGAACAGGACAAAGATAGGTAATCTGTAGGCTTTTTTGATAGTTTATAAATGGTAGTTACAGTAATTTACGAATTCATTACTTTTGATAAAAAATTATTCAATGGTACAATACATGGGATGGTTTGGCGGATATGAGATTATATTGATTGTTGTTGTGATCTTGTTGCTTTTTGGTGGTAAGAAATTGCCGGAATTGGCAAAAGGATTAGGAAAGGGCATCAAAGATTTTAAAACGGCTACCGAGGAAAGTGACCTTGCCAAGGACCTGAAAGATGTGGCTTCTGAAATGAATGATGTGAAGAAAGATGTGGACAAACTAAATCCAAAAAAAGCTTTTCAAATAGAGAATCCTCTCAAAAGCAAGAAGAAATAGCATAGTTTTGTGCAAAATTTCATTTGAGCCGGATTCAAGGGCTTTTGTAAAATAAAATTTCATTTGAGAAATTTAACAGAAGGTAAAGAAGGCAAGTTAATTTTGAATTTTGCCTTGCCTATGCTTGCGGGTAATGTGTTTCAGCAAATGTACAATATTGTTGACAGCATCATTATTGGCAAGGTGTTGGGCAAAGAAGCCCTTGCCGCAGTGGGAGCCAATTTCCCGCTGATCTTCGCGCTTATATCTTTCGTGGTGGGTATTGCCATTGGTGCAACTGTTATTATTTCACAATACTTCGGTGCAAAACAAATGGACCGTGTGAAAAGAACCATTGACACCCTGTATATCTTCATGTTTTTTGCTTCCATACTGATCACAACAGTGGGCATGCTCACTAGTAAATATATTTTTCAACTGATAAGTTTGCCTGACAATGTCATTCCGTTGGCTGTTGATTATTTTAATGTGTATGCTACCGGATTTGTATTCTTCTTTGGTTTCCAAGGAACCAGCGCCGTATTAAGAGGTCTTGGTGATTCAAAAACACCCTTGTATTTTTTGATCATCTCTACACTTACGAATATTGGCCTCGACCTGTTTTTTGTTCTGGGACTCGGATGGGGTGTAAAAGGTGTAGCACTGGCAACCGTTATTGCCCAAGCGGGCGCCTTTTTTACGATTATCTGGTATTTGAATCGCTACCATACTTTCCTGGATTTTTCACCATTGAAGATGCGATTTGACAGGGAAATTTTCAAAAAAAGTTTAAAAATAGGCTTGCCAACTGGATTTCAGCAAACCTTTGTTTCGCTTGGGTTTTTAGCGCTATACCGTATTGTAAATATGTTTGGTACATCTACCATAGCTGCATACACCATCGCTATGCGAATTGATATGTTTGCCGCTATGCCAGCGATGAATTTTTCAGCGGCCTTATCAACATTTGTGGGTCAAAACATAGGTGCCAATAAATTTGAACGAATAGGCCGGGGATTGAATTCAACCTTGGGGATGACTTCGATCATTTCTGTTTCGGTTACTATGCTGGCCATGTTTTTCGCCGAACCTCTGATGTATTTATTTACCAATGATGCTGAAGTTGTTGCAGTTGGAAAGCAATACATATACGTGGTCAGTGGATTTTATATCGTTTTTTCAACCATGTTTATTATCAATGGGGTGCTACGAGGGGCAGGGGATACATTCTTTCCCATGATCATAACAATTTTATCACTTTGGGTAATTCGCATTCCTGCATCCTATTTCCTTTCCCTTAAAATCGGTACCCTCGGTATATGGTGGGGCATACCTGTAGCCTGGGCCTTCGGTGTAATTGCTAGCTATATTTATTACAAAACAGGCAGGTGGAAATTAAAGGCAGTGGTAAAGCACGATACAAATGAATCCTGAAAAGTTGTTAACACTTCCTGATTGTTATCCAATGGGCATTGTTATTTAATCAGAACATATTTATTTTTACCCTTCATTTATTAAAACCAAATTGATGAAAATAAGCAGTTTATTTTATTTAGTAGCTATTGCAGCTATAATACCGGCTTGTATGCAAAACTCCCAACCTAAATTTCAGTATCCGGAAACAAGAAAAGTGGATACGGTTGACACTTATTTTGGTGAAAAAGTGGCCGATCCGTATCGGTGGCTTGAAGATGACAATTCAGATGAAACCGCCGAGTGGGTAGCCGCTCAAAATGAACTAACGCAGGCCTATTTGAGTAAAATTCCGTTTAGGCAGCAATTACATGAACGGCTGACAGAAATATGGAATTATCCAAAATACAGGGCGCCGTTTAAAAAAGGGGAGCGGTATTTTATGTTTAAAAATGATGGGATGCAAAATCAGGATGTGTTGTATATGATGGATCATCCGGCTGATGTGCCAGAAATTTTACTTGACCCTAATACATTGTCAGATGATGGGACAGTAGCATTATCAAATGTGAGTATATCCAGTGACGGGAAATACATGGCCTATAGTACTTCAACAGGCGGGTCAGACTGGAATGAGATATTTGTGATGGAAATTGATTCGAAACGTGTGTTGAAGGATCAAATCAAGTGGGTGAAGTTTTCCGCCATTGCCTGGAAAGATGACGGCTTCTTTTACTCAGCCTACGATGAACCTTCTGAGGCTGATATACTTTCAGGCCAGAACCGTTTTCATAAGATATTTTACCACCTGCTGGGAACGGAACAGGGTGACGATCAGCTAGTGTACAGCAAGCCTGAAGAACCACTCAGAAATTTTTACGCCTACCTTACTGATGATGAGAAGTTTCTGATTGTTGGCGAAACGGAAAGTACAAGTGGTAATGCCTTGTATGCAGCCAGAATGGAAAATGTAAATAAAATAGACTTGAAAAAGATCGCTGACGGTTTTGATTTTGAATATGCGGTTATCGATCATGCGGGTGATGAGTTGATTATCCAGACGAACCATGGTGCTCCTAAAGGAAAACTGGTAAAAGTCGATTTCAACCATCCGGAGGAAAGTAATTGGAAAGAATTGGTGCCTGAGCAGGAAGAAATTCTGGAAGCAGCCACTATTGCGGGAGGAAAACTGTATGTGCAGTATTTAAAGGATGCCAGTAACAAAGCGTATTTTTATAACATGAATGGTGATTTCGAGCAAGAACTTGAGTTGCCGGGTATCGGAACCATCACCGAGTTTAATGGAACAAAAGATGATGATTTAGCTTTTTACAGCTTTACATCGTTTACCACGCCATCAAATATTTATACTTATAATATTTTATCGAACACATCAGAATTATACAAAGCATCGGAATTGAATTTTAATAATGAGAGATTTATTGCGAAACAAGTATTTTTTGAAAGTAAGGATGGTACACAAGTGCCCATGTTCATTGTTCATAAAGAGGGATTGGAACTTGATGGTAATAACCCAACCATATTATATGGTTATGGCGGATTTAACATCAGTCTCACGCCAGGTTTCAGCATCAGCAGGGCTGTTTTCCTAGAACATGGTGGCATTTACGTGATGGTTAATTTAAGAGGTGGGGGAGAATATGGTGAAGTATGGCACGAAGCAGGTATGAAAATGAACAAGCAAAATGTTTTTGACGATTTCATCTATGCCGCTGAATATTTGATCAAAGAAAAATATACATCCAGCGAAAAACTGGCTATAATAGGTGGATCTAATGGCGGACTACTCGTAGGGGCAAGCATGACACAGAAACCGGGTTTATTTAAGGTAGCAATTCCGATTGTGGGCGTTATGGATATGCTGAGATACCATAATTTTACCATTGGCTGGGCATGGGCAAGCGACTATGGCCGTAGCGATGAAAGTGAAGAAATGTTCAATTATTTACTGGGATACTCTCCTTTGCATAATGTAAAAGATGGTGTAAATTACCCGGCAACGCTGGCCATTACAGCCGATCACGACGATAGGGTAGTGCCGGCCCACACTTTTAAATTTATTTCTGAGGTACAGTCAAAAGATGGTGGTAAAAATCCAATTCTGGTCCGCATTGAAACAAAAGCAGGACATGGTGCCGGTAAACCCACTTCAAAGCAAATTGAGGAAGCTACGGATATGTATGGTTTTATTATGTACGAATTAGGTATGAAACCCACATTTTAGGATGTTACTTAACAATTTCTTAATATTGAATCTTGATAACTTATCAGAACATTTTATTTCTTGCAATTATAATCCAAAAAATACAATATATTGGAAACTATATACTTAGCAATTGTCTTAATCCTTTTTTTGTTAGCGGCATCTGATCTCATCGTTGGTGTGAGTAATGACGCTGTCAATTTTTTAAATTCAGCAATAGGCTCAAGGGTCGCTTCTTTTAAAGTGATCATGGCGGTTGCGGCAATAGGCGTCTTGTTTGGTGCTGTCTTTTCCAGTGGCATGATGGAGGTAGCGCGTAAAGGTATTATGAATCCTGGTATGTTCACTTTTGAGCAGATCATGTTCATATTTCTGGCCGTAATGATTACTGACGTGATTCTGCTTGACGTATACAACACTGTAGGCCTTCCTACTTCAACAACCGTTTCTATCGTATTTGAATTACTGGGAGCATCAGTAGGTATGGCATCCATTGTAGTCTTAATGAACAGTGATGGCAATACCGTCAGTGAGTTTATCAATTCTTCCAAAGCATTGGCCATCATTTTTGGCATATTTCTCTCGGTTATTATTGCTTTCTCGGTGGGTGCTATAATACAGTACCTTACAAGGATAGCCTTTTCTTTCAACTTTAAGAAAAGAATGAAATATTTTGGCGCTATTTGGGGAGGTATCGCTTTTACGGCCATGACCTATTTTTTACTTATCAAAGGTGCCAAAGAAGTAACGTTTATGACCACCGATATGAAAGCCTGGATAAGTGCCCATAGCGGGACCATTATTTTAATCAGTTTCGTCGGATGGACAATACTATTACAGCTACTCTACATGCTCTTTAAGTTAAACATTTTAAAGCTTATCGTGCTTGTTGGTACGTTTTCGCTGGCTATGGCTTTCGCTGGTAACGACCTTGTAAACTTTATTGGGGTACCCATTGCCGGGTACAATTCTTACGAACTATTTGTTGCAGCAGAAGGTGCGCAGGCAGACTCATTTTTTATGTCAGGACTGGCTGGTAAAGTGCCCACTCCTACATTGTTTCTGATATTGGCAGGCATGGTAATGGTTATTACATTATACACATCTAAAAAAGCCAAATCGGTGGTGCAAACATCACTTGATCTGAGCAGGCAAACCGAAGGCGAAGAGCGATTCAAATCCACATGGGTATCAAAATTACTGGTAAGGTATTCTATCAACATGTCATCAGGTGTAAAAAAAATTATACCCAACCGCATTGTAGAAGGCATCGAACGACAGTTTGAACCCAATGAAGAAACAGCAGCAGACCCCAATCCACCTACTTTTGATTTGATCAGGGCATCGGTAAATCTAACTGTGGCAAGTGTACTGATCGCGTTTGGTACTTCTCTGAAACTGCCTTTATCAACTACTTACGTCACTTTTATGGTAGCTATGGGTACTTCATTATCTGATAAAGCATGGGACAGAGAAAGTGCTGTTTATAGAATTTCAGGCGTCCTAGCTGTTGTTGGAGGTTGGTTTTTAACGGCCGTAAGTGCATTTTTTGTGGCTTTCATATTCGTGTATATATTCAATTATGGTGGAATCATTGCTATAGTTGCTTCTTTAATTTTGGCCGGATACCTAATGTATCGTACCCATGCACATCACAAGAAATCAAAAGAGGGCAAAAAGGAAGAAGCCCTTGATGTTCAAGCTTTGTCTGATGAAAATATTGCAGAAAAGTCGAACAAAACCATTGTTAAAAATCTGAAGAAGATATCAGTTGAGTTAGAGCGAATTATCTTGGGGCTTGAGAAGGAGGACGTTAAGGAATTGAAGAAAGCGAAAGCTGAGATTCAGAAGGTAACTGCTAAAACGAAATACCTAAAAGATCATATCAATGTGATTGTGGATAAGCTAAAAGAAGAGTCTCTTGAAAGCGCTTACTTTTTCGTTACTACACTTGATTATATGCGTGAAATGCTCCATAGTATCACTTTTATTGTAAATCCATCCGTTGTTCATGTTGATAATAACCACAAACCGCTGATTGAAGTTCAAATACAAGAATTGAGAAGCCTTGAAGAGAAATTAAACAAAATGATAGGTATTGTTGTCAGGAGTATAACCAAGCACGATTTTTCTACGCAAAAAGAACTGCTGGAACTGGAGCATGGTTTTCTGGAAATGATCAAACAGGTGAATAAGAACCAGATCAAACGACTTAAAAATGGTGAAGTTGGAACCAAAAGCAGCATACTGTTCTTAAATATCATTAACGAGATTAAGAACTTATCATTACAATTGGTTAATTTGTATAAGTCGCAAAGAGACTTTATAAATTTTAAAAATGGACCAAAAGTTTGATCAGTAAGTTAATGATTATTAGTGGAGGGCAGTCGGGTGTTGACCGGGCTGCCCTTGATTTTGCCCAGAAAAACAAGGTAAACTCTGGCGGTTGGTGCCCCAAAGGGCGGAAGGCTGAGGATGGTACAATTGATGAAAAATATCCGCTGGACGAAACCACTGATTCCTCTTACGAAAACAGAACAAAGTTCAACGTGCGGGATAGCGACGGAACACTTATTCTTTTTATAACTCCGATGGACGCAGGAACCCGCCTGACTTTTAAACTTGCACAGGAAATGAATAAGCCGGTTTTAGTCATCGACCTATCGGAAAACAAAGATGCGAGACATCATAAAGTGCACAACTGGATACATTTTAATCATCTGGAAATACTGAATATCGCAGGTCCGAGAGAAAGCAACAGCCCGGGCATCTATGCTGAAACGATGGAATTCTTGGAAGAGTTGTTCTTTATTAAGTACTCTTAACCGCCGCAACAAACCTGCATTTACCATGAATATCGGTATGTAGTTTGCCATGTTGAAATCCGTAATTGCTACATAATTGCAATACATTTTCGCCTTGTAGTTCATTGATTTCAAAATAAATACGGCCGCCACTACGCAGATGTAACATGCAAAATTCGAGTATGGCCTTAAAGAATAGCAAGGGATTTTCGTCACTCACAAAAAGTGCCTGGTAAGGCTCATAATCCAGCACATTTTTTTGCATATGCATTTTATCACTTTCAGTTACATAGGGTGGGTTACTAACTACCAAATCAAACTTTCCAAGTGATGGAAAGGAATCCCAGTTTAAGATATCCATTTGCCTGAAGTCAATATCAAGCCCGTTTTTCGAGCTATTGATTTCTGCCAACTCCAGGGCATTTCCAGAAATGTCAATAGCAGTTAATTTAGGATTCGGTAGATGTTTTTGCAATGCCAATGCGATACATCCGCTGCCGGTTCCGATATCGATCACATGTAAACCGGCAGTTTTTTCATTTTGAATAATGAGGTTTACCAGTTCTTCGGTCTCGGGACGTGGAATGAGGACAGATTCATTCACAGATAAAGTAAGATCCAGAAACCGGGATTTTCCTGTAATGTACTGTACGGGTTTATTGGCGAGTAAGGCTTTTACGGCTTTATGCAATTTGATTATCTCCGATTCACTTAACCTGATTTCCGGATCCAGTGCCATCCCAATCCTTGAATAACCAAAAAAGGATTCAATCAGGATGTCTAAAAGCTGCTTGCTTTCGTCAAGTCCATATTTCTCAGAAAGCATTTTAATATAGCCAGACTTAAGCGCTATAAGCAGGTTGTTTTTCCATATCATGAGTGCAATATTAAAGAATTCATCGGTATGCTTAAAATCTTATTTTTGCTGCTTAATCTTATGTACTTTGATGAAAAGATTTATCATCTTGTTTTTTCTCACTGTCGGTTTTTTATCTGGTAATACACAAGATAAAAACAAGTTTACCACTTATTGGGATAATGGTTTACGAATTGATAGTGATGACGGAGGTTTTAAAATTAAAATGGGCGGAAGGATTCAGTACGATATCATGCTTATCAACCAGGATGATTCACTAAATGCATATTACACGGCTGAAAACGGGTCAGAATTCCGACGGGCACGCTTATATACATCGGGAACCATATTTAATAACATAAAATTCAAATTCCAGGTGGATTTTGCTCCGGCAAGAGTGGTTTTGAAGGATGTGTATTTAACTTTTACCAAAATACCGGTAATTGGAAACTTTCAGGCGGGTAACTTCAAGCAGCCTTTCAGTATGGAAATGATCACAAGTTCAAATACAATTACCGAAATGGAGCGACCACTGACGAACCAGTTGGATCATGATCGCGATTTGGGGGTCATGGTATTTAATGATCATTTGAATAGCCGGCTTGCATGGCAAGCGGGTTACTTTGTGCCATCCAACAACAATGGAAAATACTCTGGGAATAAATACCAAATTACTGCCAGGGTATCAACTTTGCCCTTGTACAATACAAACAATGGGTATAAAATACTGAATATTGATGTAGCTTATTCATATCACTATGATGATCAGAAAGAACTGGTAATTGGTGTAAAACCCGAGGCACATTTGGCACCGAGTTACCTGAAGCTAAACATAGATGCGGTGGAGGATCAGCACCAGGCGAATGTGGGAATGGCATTGGTATTGGGGCCGGTGGCTTTCCAGGCAGCCTATACTTTTGCTATGATGCACCCGGCTTCTATATCCACACTTTCTGAAAACCAGTATTATTTTGATGCTTACTTCGGAACCATAAGTTGGTTTATAACCGGTGAGCATAAAAACTTCAGCAAATCAAAAACCGCATTTGATTTTGTAAAACCAAAAAGAAACCTGGGTAAAGGTGGGGCAGGCGCATTTGAATTATCCGTGAGGTATTCATCTATTGATTTTGACTATAAAGATATTCAGTCCGGAACGTTGAATGATATTACAGTTGGTTTAAACTGGTATGTGAACCCGGCAGTTAGATATATGATCAATTATATCAATGCTGATGTAAAAGACCTTGGCAGAGCAAATATTTTCCAAATGCGTTTCCAGGTGGCATTTTAAAATAAACTCGTGAATAACAACCAGATATATGCAGTTACCGGGGCGCAGGGGTCTGGAAAAACCACCTTTCTTAATAATGTGATTGCTGAACTTACACGTGAAAAAGTGCACATTGGCGGATTTATTGCCGAAGGGATTTGGAAAGCTGATAAACGCCATGGTTTTAACCTTATCAGTATTCAGGATGGTATTTCCATGCCCCTTTGCTTGAAAGAGCCCGTTGAAGGTTATATGAAACTCGGGCATTTCTATTTTAATCTTGCTGCCATACAATTTGGGAATGAGATCATTAAACGCGATAAAAAGCATGCCGAGATCATTATAATAGATGAGATTGGCATATTTGAACTGGAAGAAAAGCTATGGTATGAAGCATTTGATCAGTTGTTGAAGATGACTTCGATGCCGGTGTTGATCAGTGTGAGGGAAAAGATTGTACAGCAAGTGATTGAAAAATTCAATCTGAAAAGGGTGAAGGTTGTTCAGGCAGATGACCGGGTAGATGAAACCGTAGGGGCCATCATTTCAGGATTAAAAACAAATAATGGTAAGCAATAATTGCGGTTAAATTCGTTTTAAAGATGCAATTTTCAATGTACTTTTGCGTTCAGCTACTTAGGACTATGCGATTGAAAAATACAACAGTTTATTTCATTTTAGTACTGCTTTTTTTTGGATGCGGGACAGAACTCAAAGCCCAGATAATAAAAGGGGAAGCCATCGTGGGAATGAATTTAACACAGGTGGATGGCGATGAGGTATTTGGGTTTAAGAAAGTGGGCGCCAACCTGGGGGCAGGTGTGATGATCCCATTTGGTAAACGTGGCCGCTGGGATGTGTCGTTTGAAACACTGTTTACACAGAAAGGATCAAAGCAGAAAGCACAATTTCCTGACTCAACACTTATTACGTGTGGAGGTGATTCTACCATCGTAACCGGTCAATATAAACTGAATCTGAATTACGTGGAAATACCTATTATGATCTTATATACAGATAAAGATTTTATTTCAGCAGGGGCAGGCTTTTCATGGTCACGATTGGTGGGTGTTAAAGAATATGAACATGGAAATTTAATAGAAACAACTAATCTGAATAGCGGTGTGTACAATAAAAATGACTTTTCTATCCTGGCAGATTTTCGGATACGGATATATAAATCTCTAAAATTTAATTTACGCTACCAATACAGCTTATTGAAAATTCGGACACGAGAATTTTATGATTTACAGTGTAATATAAAAACGCGTGATCAGTATAATAATGTAATCACTTTTCGTTTAATTTGGGTGTTTAACGAAGTGCAAAGCCGAAAAAACTTTGCCAGCCCGGCTCAATAAAAACTATTTCCTGTTATGATAACTTGTTGCATGTCGCAGAAACTCAACTGCTGGGTTTTTGGCAAGCGGATGGTCTGTTTCCATGCGTTCGGGATGCCACTGCACCCCCATTAAAAAACCTTTTCTTTTAATATTCCACTCTATTGATTCAGGCAGGCTATCCTTTGCGTAGGAAGTAATAACCAGGCCTTTTCCAAGATTTTCAATACCCTGGTGGTGGTTGCTGTTCACGATGGATGAATATACACCGCTCATAGCAAAAAGTTGAGATGAGGTATCTAATGTCACTTCGTGGTAACAGTTTTGCCAATCTGACTGCCGGTGAACAACAGTAGTATTATAATCCGTAGGAATATCTATAATTAGTGTTCCTCCCAATGCGACATTCAATATCTGGAGACCCCGGCATACCCCAAAAACAGGCATATTGGTCTTGAAAGCAAAGTCAATTAAGGCCAGTTCAAGACTGTCGCGGTATAGGTCAAATTCACCGCACCTGATTGTGTCAGAAATCTTTCCATAGTAATCGGGAAACAAATCTTCGCCGCCTGTCACCAGAAGCCCATCGCAGTTATCCATAATTTCTATTGCTGAATCGATACTCATACCATATAAGTTAACCCAAGTAGTATTTTCACCATTTCTTTCAATCCACGATGAATAATTGGCATTTGTTTTCGAAATAGCAATTCTGATCGTTTCAGGTTCCTGTTCTAGGCATGAACATAAGGTGATGGCAATTAATCCAATCAACGTGACTAGGTAGTGTATTTTTCTCATAGAATAAAAATAGTAGATTAATCATAACCAATTAAATGGTCTTTAAAAAACTGGATGTATTGTACTGTAAACGTACTGTCTTTTTCCCTGATAACGAACTCTTCACTCGTTACCGCGGTATTATAAAACGATAGTTCCAAGTTGATCCTGTTGGGTGGCAGCCCTCTTTTCGGAATGATCAGCAATTGACGGTTGACATACAGCTTGTAATTTTTCGCGATTTGGATGAAGATTTTGCTTTCATCGTATGGCAATACCAAGCAGAAACGTCCATCTGCTTTCAACAGTGCCGAAGCGCCCCTGCAAAGACCTTCATAATTCAAACGGTCACCATGCCGTGCATCATTCCGCTTCTTTTCCTTGGCACGCATATCGTTAATGAAAAAGGGCGGATTCGAAATAATGAGGTCATATTTTTGATCAATATCTGATGCAAAATGATTAAAATCATCATGAAATGCATGCAATCTTTTATGGAAAGTGGCATTTAAAAAATTACCAGAAGCTTCTTTAAAAGATGTCTCATCCAGTTCAATGGCATCCACGTTGGCGTTAGAGCGTGCTGCTGCAAGTAAAGCCAAAATGCCGCAACCAGTTCCTACATCTAAAACTTGGGCAGCCCCATCTAAATCTGTCCAAATGCCAAGTAAAAGCGAATCAGTGCCTACTTTCATGGAAGACTGGTGATGGAATAAGCTGAATTGTTTCAGGTGGAACGGTCGTTTATCCGATTTTTTCGACATTATTTGTTGAGGTAAATATCCATCAAACCATCTGGTACTGTCACATGAATTTCTTTCTTATCCCGGTCTACTTTCTGAATGATGTTTCCAAAAATAGGAACCAAAACTTCCTTCTGGTCATGAAATATCTGCATGACCGCCTGGTTAGGATATTCAAGTATTTCACTTATTGGCCCAATCTTGCCAAAAGTCTTGTCTATCACATCAAACCCAACAACTTCATGAAAGTAGAATTTATTTCCGGTACGTTTTGGCAGTTCAGATAAGGGAAGATACATTTCTTTCTGTTGCAGCAATTCAGCTTTTTCAAGCTTATCAATATCCTGAAAAGTAATAATGGCTTTGTTGTTCAGTACCTGTATGTGCTTTATAAAATGAGGCACCAGGCTATTATTCATATTGATATAAACCATTTGAAGCCCCGTATATTCTGTAGGCTTATCCACATCAAGAAAAGCATTGATTCTGCCATCAAATCCATGTGGTTTGAGCAGCTTACCGAGAAAGAAAAAATCATTGAAATCCATGAAACAACTTTTACGTTACAAATTTAGGAGAATAATAGATTTGATAAAATAAAAAAAAGACCCAGTCATATGCCGGGTCTTCAATTTGTTAGATAAATGAATATGCTATTTATTCTTTATCTTTCTTTTTTTCATCCGCTTCCTTCTCTTCGGTCTTTTCCTTTTTTTCTCCTTCAGCTTCTTTTTTATTTTCTTCCTTCACCTCAGCTTTCTCCTCTTCTTTCTCTTCAACTTTTTTCTCAGCTTTTTCCTTTACATCCTCTTTCTTCTCTTCAACCTTCTCCTCTTCCTTCACCTCAGCCTCAACTTCAACTTCAACCTCTTCTTTTACAGATGATTCTTCCACTTTTTCAGCAACAGCTTCTTTCGTTAGCATTTCCTCTTCGGTTGATGCATCTACTTCTGTTACTGCCTCATCAGCTACTTGTGCTTCTTTTACTTGTGCCTCAATAGCGTCTGCTCTTCTTTTAGCCAATTCAGCTTCACGGGCTTCCTTAACTTTTGTTTCAGCTTCGAAGGCCGCCTTCTTATCAGCACGACTTTTTTCAGCCAGTCCGCTTCTTTTAGCTTCAATTTTAGCTTCTTTTTCCTTAAGCCAGGCCTGGAATTTTACTTCTACTTCAGCTTCTGTTAAGGCACCTTTTTTCAGGCCTTTAATCAGGTGATGTTTATACAACACACCTTTAAAAGATAAAATGTTTCTAACTGTGTCAGTAGGCTGAGCACCTCTTTGCAGCCAATCCAAAGCCTTTTCAAAATTTAAAATAATTTCGGCTGGATTTGGGATGGGATTGTATGTACCTATCTTCTCAATAAAACGCCCGTCTCGTGGTGCACGACCATCCGCAATTACGATATGATAAAAAGGTCTTCCTTTTTTACCATGCCGTTGCAATCTCATCATAGTTGGCATAACTAATTAATTTTTAAGTGAATAAATACGATTTTAAAATCGGGCTGCAAATATCCGATTATTTTTTGAGATATAAAACTATTTATTCTGAAAAAGCATTCTTAGTGCACAAAACGGTCTTTAATCTTTTCATTTGCCCGCAGAATGGTTACGGCATAGAGCAGGCGGTGGCCGGCATTTGAAAAGTCCAACTGGTCATAATTACGCAAAACCATCCCATAGCATGAAGGGGACAGGTCGCCTCTAGCCATCATTTCTGTGTAGTAGTTTTTAACCAACGGATTGTTATCAGACAACTGCGCTAACAAGTCGGCAAATTCACCTTTGGGGTTCATCTCCACATGGTAAGGGAAATATTTCTTTACTTTTCTTTTAACATCCATGCTGAAATATTCAATGGTGTCGCCCACCATAAATATTTCTTCCAACTCTTCTTTATTTAAACTATCAAATAGCTTCTCACGTGTGTCCGCATCAATCCCTGATCTGCCAAAATCACCATTTTTTAATATCAAAGGGCAAACAGAATCCAAATACCTCATGTACGCCTCATGTATATCAGCTATGCCTTGTGTATGTTCAAAAACGATCGAATCTGAAAAGGCTACAACTTGTTTGAATGCTTCCGTACTCCCGACATTAAAATCGGATCCTGAAATTTGTTTTTCCTTTTGGTTAAGCTGACAGGACGAAAAAATTGACAGGACAAAAAAAGCAATGAAAAAAAAGGTAGAATGTGTTTTTTTAACAAGTATCATTTACAGTTCTTTTTAATGAAACTGAGTTCCAGTTGGTTCAAAAATTAGTGCCAAAGTTATTAACAAATTTGAATCTATAGGGCTATTTGATTAATTTTGTTTCATTCCCCCGTGGTTTATTAAAAAGCTTAAAATCAACCAAGTAAATAAAGATTTAGTTCATGTTCCTGATTTTCGATACTGAAACAACCGGCTTACCAAAAAATTATAACGCACCCTTAACAGACTTTGATAACTGGCCCCGCTTGATTCAGTTGGCGTGGCAGATTCATGATCTTGCAGGCGAATTAATAGACGTAAAAAATTTCCTGATTAAACCCGATGGATTCGTCATTCCGAGGGGTGCCGAAAAAATCCATGGTATTTCAACTGAACGTGCCGAAAATGAAGGCTTGCCTTTGCGATTGGTTTTAAAGGAGTTCAATAAGGCCCTGGAAGCAGCACACGTAGTTGCCGGGCATAACCTTGAGTTTGATAATAATATTGTTGGTGCCGAGTTTCTACGGATGGATATGCAGACCACCTTATTCGATAAGAGGATGGTAGATACTATTCCAGTTTCGACACAGTATTGTCAGTTACCCGGTGGTAAAGGTGGTGCATACAAATGGCCTACACTTGAAGAGCTGCATGTAAAGCTTTTTAATGAGAAATTTGAAGCTGCTCATAATGCATCGGCTGATGTACAGGCCACCACGAGGTGTTTTCTCGAATTGATCAGAATTGGCTTGATCAATGCGGCATTGCTTGGTATAGATCCATCACAGATCGAAACCTTTTTACAGGCAAATCCTGGTCCAATTCAATCTATCGGGATTGATGTGGAACCTTACCATGAGGAAGAGGAAAGCTTTGAGCTGCCCCAGGAAGTGACGGAAACAGAATTGGATGAAGCCGATTTGCTGGAAGTGAAATTTACACATCTGCATGTACATACCCAATTTTCTGTATTGGATGGCATGTCGGGTATTCCTAAACTGATTAAAAAGGCCAAAGAAGATGGTATGGTAGCAGTAGCAATTACTGATCATGGCAATATGTTCGGGGTTAAAAAGTTCCACGATTTTGCAATAAAAGAAGGCTTGAAACCCATCATCGGATGCGAAGTGTATGTGGCCCGGCGAAGCATGAAACAAAAGGAAGCCAAAGTGGATCGTTCAGGATGGCATATGGTGTTACTTGCTAAAAATGAACAGGGCTATAAAAACTTGTTAAAGCTGGTTTCCGAAGCATGGATTAATGGACAGTATTACAAACCACGTATTGATAAGCAATTACTAAAAAAATATAAAGATGGCTTAATGGCACTCACAGCATGTTTAGGCGGTGAAATTCCTGATAAGATCATTAATGAAGGGGAAGAAATAGCCGAAGAAGCATTGCTGGAAATGAAAGATTTGTTTGGCGATGACCTGTATCTTGAATTGCAGCGACATGCCACCGGGAAGCCTGAAATGGATAAAAAAGTATATGATGATCAGGTATATGTGAATCGTGTTTTGCTCGACTTTGCTAAAAAACATCAACTAAAAGTGGTGGCCACCAATGATGTTCATTTTATTGATAAGGAAGATGCCGGAGCGCATGACCGTTTGATTTGTATTGGCACCGCCAAAGATATTGACGATAAAAATCGCTTGCGCTATACACAGCAGGAATGGTTTAAAACCCAGGGTGAAATGAAAGAATTGTTCGTTGATATACCCGAAGCTATTGAAAACACCAATGAGGTGGTTGAAAAAGTGGAAGTATACAAACTCAACCATAAGCCAATTATGCCCGAGTTTGTGATACCTGAGCCTTTTGCCGATGCCGATGCGTATTTACGCCACATAACTTATGAGGGTGCGGCAAAAAGATATGGCGAGATAAATGATGTACTAAAAGAGCGCCTGGATTTTGAGTTAGAGACCATCAAAAAAATGGGATTCCCTGATTACTTTTTGATTGTATGGGATTTCCTGAAAGCGGCGAGGGATATGGGTGTGTCTGTTGGACCAGGGCGAGGCAGTGCCGCAGGATCTGCGGTAGCATACAGCTTGAAGATAACAGATATTGATCCGCTCAAGTATGACTTGCTTTTTGAGCGTTTTTTAAATCCCGACCGGATTTCAATGCCTGATATTGATATTGATTTTGATGATGATGGTCGGGATAAAGTGCTCGAATGGGTGGCTGAAAAATATGGTAAAATGCGCGTGGCTCACCTGATAACCTTTGGTACTATGGCCGCCAAGATGGCCATTCGTGATGTGTCACGTGTGCAGAAGTTACCCTTATCGGAAGCAGACCGCCTCGCAAAACTTGTACCTGACGGGCCCGGTGTAAATCTGGATTATGCATATAAAAATGTGCCTGAGCTTAAAAATGAATTGAAAAGTGGTACAGCCGAGGTGATCTCCGTATTAAAAAACGCATTAAAGCTTGAGGGGTCAGTTCGCAACACCGGAACCCATGCCTGTGGTATCATCATTGGCAGAGATGACCTGGACAAATACGTACCGCTGGCTTCCGTTAAAGATTCAGTGCTCAGCCTGGCCACACAGTATGATGGTAAGTTCATCGAATCGATCGGCCTTTTGAAGATGGATTTTCTTGGTCTCAAAACGCTCACAATTATAAAAGATACACTTGATAATATTAAAAAATCGCAGGGTATAGAGATTGATATTGATGACATTCCTTTTGACGATAAAGCCACTTACGAATTATACAGTAGAGGTGACACAACTGCCTTGTTCCAGTTTGAATCCGATGGAATGCAAAAACATCTCAAGGATTTAAAACCCACCCGCTTTGAAGATCTTATTGCCATGAATGCCCTTTACAGGCCGGGCCCCATGCAATACATTCCTGATTTTATCAATCGAAAACACGGACGGCAGGAAATTGTGTATGACCTGCCAGTGATGGAGGAAATTCTGAAAGAAACCTATGGCATTACAGTATACCAGGAGCAAGTGATGCTGCTGGCCAGGAAAATGTCAGGCTTTAGCCGTGGTGAATCTGATAGCCTTCGAAAAGCTATGGGTAAAAAGCAAATATCCGTAATGGCCAAACTCAAGGTGAAGTTTATAGAAGGATGTGTAAAAAATGGTCTGGATAAGGCGATTGTTGAAAAGGTATGGAAAGATTGGGAGGAATTTGCCAAATACGCGTTTAATAAATCGCACGCTACATGTTATTCCTATTTATCCTATCAAACGGCATATTTGAAGACCCATTATCCGGCAGAGTTTATGGCTGCTAACCTTAGCCGCAACCTGAACGATATAAAGAAGATTACCCAGATGATCAAGGAAGCAAACCGGATGGGAATAAAAGTACTGCCACCGGATATTAATGAAAGTGCCAGTAGTTTCACAGTCACCAAAGATGGGGTGATCCGATTTGGCCTGGCAGCGATCAAAGGGGTAGGAGGTGCTGCTGTGGAGCAAATTGTTTCTGAAAAAGAAAAAAATGGCCAGTATACAAGCATATTCGACTTTGCAAAACGTGTGAACCTGCGAGCCATAAACAAGCGTAGTTTTGAAGCGCTTGCCATGGCTGGGGCATTTGATAGTTTCCCGGATACTCACCGGGCGCAATACTTTCATAAAGATGATGAAAACGCAGCTATTTTCATCGAAAAAGTAATACAATTCGGCCATTCCTTTCAGGAGCGTTCAAACCCACAGCAACACTCGTTGTTTGGCGATATAAATGATGCTTTCGAGATGCAGGAACCCGGTATTCCGGTTTGCAAACCCTGGTCGATGGTGCAACAATTACGCAGTGAAAAAGAAGTAACTGGCTTCTATATTTCCGGGCACCCACTTGACGATTTTAAATTCACTATAGACCGTTACTGCAATGCTGAAATTTCAAAGCTAAGAACCGGCCTAAAAGAGTTCAAAGATCAGAATGTGATGTTTGCGGGAATGTTGACAAGCTTTGCCCAAAAAATAACAAAACGTGGTGATCCGTTTGGTATTTTTACCTTGGAAGACTTCACCGGCACAATCGATTTGATGATCTTTAAAGAAGACTACCTGAAAAAGAAACATCTGCTGGAAGAAGGTAACAATGTGTTTGTCATTGCCAAAGTGGAAGAACGGTATAACCAACCGGGCAATTATAGCCTCCGTATAAATGATGTGTTGCTATTAAGCGATGCGATGAATAAAATGTCGCAAAAAATCACCTTGCAATTGAAAGCGACAGATATAAATCCGGATTTTACAAAAATGCTGTATGCTACAGTTGAGGCAAATGCAGGAAAATGTAGCCTTGAATTAAAAATAGAAGATCCCGATAATGGGAAGTTTTTAACAATGCATGTAGGTAAAACCGGGGTTGAGCCGAGGCTGTTTATCCATGAGATTGCTAAACTCGGAATTGTCGGATTTTCGATAAATTAAATAATGTTGACATTTTTTTCATGCCATTTCCCAATGAATTAGGCATAATATATATATTTGTTCATTCAAAATTAAATACCCAAAATTATGGCAATTGAATTAACAGATGGAACCTTCGAATCATTGGTATTAAAATCAGATAAACCAGTTCTGGTAGATTTCTGGGCTGTTTGGTGCGGTCCTTGCCGGATGGTAGGACCTATCGTACAGGAAATTGGTGAAGAATATGGCGATAAAGCGGTAGTAGGTAAATTAGACGTTGACCATAACCCAGACACAGCCAGAAACTATGGTATCAGAAACATACCGACCATCCTCTTTTTTAAGAATGGTGAAGTAGTGGATAAACAAGTAGGTGCCGTGCCAAAACAAAAACTTGTTGAAAAACTTGACGCTTTATTATAGCATTTAAAAACTGTTAGTATATAAAAAGGCTGTTGAAAGACGGCCTTTTTTAGGATAAACACCCACGAATTTGAATCACATAAACCAAGATAGGCTTGAACAGTTTAACTCGCTTGAATTCCTGGCAAACCAGGTGGTAGAAGGGTTTATTACCGGGCTGCATAAAAGCCCGTTTCATGGTTTTTCAGTGGAGTTTGCCGAGCATAGGCTGTATAACTCTGGAGAATCAACCCGTTTTATCGACTGGAAACTTTATGGCCGAACTGATAAAATGTTCGTCAAACGTTTTGAGGAAGAGACCAATCTGCGATGCAGAATTGTCATTGACCGTTCATCGTCCATGTATTTTCCCTTGACCGAATCGGCCGATATTAACAACCCCAATAAAATTACCTTTTCTGTTTATGCGGCAGCGGCACTTATTAATCTCATGAAAAAGCAACGTGATGCCATAGGTGCCAGTTTCTTTTCAGACCATGTTGAACAGCACACACAGGTGAAATCCAGTTCCGTTCATCAAAAGTTCCTGTTTGCCGAACTGGAACACTTGCTCGACATGAAACAGGGAAAAGAACAAAAACCTACTGATGTCACTGAATCGTTACACCGGATTGCCGAAATGTTGCATAAACGTTCGCTGGTCATCATCTTCAGCGATATGATGGACGACATTGACCGTGCGGATGAGATGTTCGCGGCCTTGCAGCATTTTAAACACTACAAGCATGAAGTGATCCTTTTTCATGTAGTCGATAAAAAACTTGAGGAAGAACTGGATTTAGAAGACAGGCCGTACCGTTTTATGGATATGGAAAGCCATGAGGTGATCAGGCTGAACCCGGTTGAAGTGAGGGAACAATATCGCGAAGCATTCAGCAAAGCCCGGAAAGAATTGGAAGTCCGCTGTGGCCGCTACGGTATCGACTACGTGGAAGCCGACATAAACAAAGGCTTCGAAGGCATCCTGCTACCCTATCTTTTTAAAAGGGAAAGGTTGTACTAAACTCTTCCAAAGTTCCAAATAATAAAAAGTACTGTTAGAAATCTCGACATTTCAACAATAATCATTACTTTTGATTATTATATAATCATTTGTAACGATTAAATACTAATCAATATGTATTTTAAAGAAAATATCAGGTTGTTAAGAAAACGCCGAAATCTGACCCAGGATGAAGTCGCCGCTGCACTTGACCTAAAACGGCCCACCTTAAGTGGTTACGAAAACGGGGTAGGGCATCCCAATCTTCAAACTTTAAGCCTTTTTTCTGAATATTACAGTGTGGCCATCGACAACCTCGTGAAAGTGGATATGTCAGCTTTGCCAGAAACACAGCTACAGCAATTGGAGAAGGGTTTCGACAGCTTTGTTAAAGGAAGTCAACTCAGGGTGCTGGCCACGACTGTTGATAATGAAAATGAGGAAAACATTGAACTCGTTGAAGAAAAAGCCAAAGCCGGGTACAGCACGGGTTTTGCTGATCCGGAATATATACGGATTTTACCCACTTTTAAGATGCCATTTTTATCGAAACAGAAAAAATACCGCAGCTTTCAGATTGCCGGAGATTCCATGTTACCTATTCCCGATAAATCATATGTCACAGGGGAATATGTGTCCGACTGGAACGACATCAAAAATCATTTGGCATACATTATTTTAACACGTGAAGATGGCATTGTTTTTAAAGTGGTGGAAAACCGAATTCGTCTCAATCGGAAACTGGTTTTACATTCGTTGAATCCGTTGTACGAGCCATATGAGATTCATATTAATCAGGTGAGGGAAGTGTGGAAGTTTGTGAATTATATCAGTTCAGAAGTACCACCTCAAAACAAAGAAAAGGAAATCCTGGCCGAGGAAGTGGAAAAACTGAAAAAGCAGGTGCAAGCCATTCAGATGAAGTTGAATTTATAAAGGGGCTGACCATGTACGCCATAGTAGATGTCGAAACCACCGGATTAAGCCCTTCAGGCGAGAAGATCACCGAAATTGCTATTTATGTGCATGATGGTCAGCAGGTGGTGGATGAGTTTCAGAGCCTGGTAAACCCCGAAAAGAAAATTCCTTACCGCATTGTGCAAATGACGGGCATCAATGATCACCTGGTACAGGATGCGCCACGTTTCTGCGAAATTGCCAAAAAAGTGGTGGAATTAACAGAAAACAAAATACTGGTTGGACATAATGTGCGTTTCGATTATAATTTTATCAGGAGCGAATTTAAAAGCCTCGGTTATGATTTCCATCGAAAAACAATGGATACGGTAAAACTCAGCCGGAAACTGATACCCGGAAGAAGGGCTTATGGACTGGGAAAACTATGCAAAGATTTAGGAATTGAAAATCCTTCGCGTCACAGGGCAGCTGGGGATGCCTGGGCAACAACACGTCTGTTTGAAATGTTACTTTCCCTGGATGAGCATCCTGAGAAAATCAAGCTGAATGGCTATCAATCAGAAGTAAGTAAGTCGCTGGTAAATGATTTACCCAAAGAAGCGGGCGTTTATTATTTTTATAATAAAAGCAAAGATTTGATTTACGTGGGTAAATCAATCAACATCCACGACCGGGTACTGTCGCATATGAACAATAACCTGCATAAAAAAGCCGTGGAAATGCGAACGGAAATTGCCGATATTCAGTTTGAGCTAACGGGAAGTGAACTGACTGCCCTCTTGCTTGAATCGTCTGAAATAAAAAGATACCAGCCCATTTACAACAGGCAGCAACGCCGTACATTTTTCAATTACGGCCTGTACTCGTTTGAAGATGAAAGAGGTTACCTGAACTTAAAAGTGATGCGTATTGTGAATGAACTGAATCCCATTTTTACCTATGGATCATCGCAGGAAGGAAAAGACCACTTATTCAGGTTGACGGAAGAATATGATTTATGCCAAAAACTTTGTGGCCTGTATGAAACTAATGCAGCCTGTTTTCATTACCAGATAAAACAATGTAACGGTGCTTGTATAGGGGAGGAAACACCTGAGTCATATAATAAGAAAGTAAATGAAGCGCTTGAAAACTACCATTTCGATCACCAGAATTTTTTTATCATTGATAAAGGCAGAAATGCAGATGAGCGATCGGTTATAAAAGTGGAGAACGGTAAATATATGGGTTTTGGATATGTGGATATAAATGAAGTAATAGGAGAAAAGGCACCCTTACATGACTGTATAAAGACCTATCGCGATAACAGGGAAGTAAGACAAATAATCAATTCTTATCTAAGAAGAAGTAAGGTAGAGAAGGTTTTAAAGTATTAGAGTGCAAATATTTTTTTTTAATAGTGCTAAACATTTCATAAAAAAGAAAAAATTGTACTTTTGCGCCTCCGGAGAGATGGCAGAGCGGTTTAATGCGGCGGTCTTGAAAACCGTTGTCCTTCACGGGACCGGGGGTTCGAATCCCTCTCTCTCCGCAAAGCAAGAGCCCAACCAGTAAGGTTGGGCTTTCTTTTTTCAAGTGTTGAAAGTTGGCTTACATAAGTTTGAAAAAAGAATAAACCGGCGGGCAAAGCACGCAGGACTCTTACTTTGCATCACCCCCAAACGAGATCAACGAAGTTAATCCCACATTAATACA
>JAZBOW010000062.1:0-4603 GCA_036351335.1 Bacteroidales bacterium
CCGAAGATGATTTTCAACAATTGATGGATTTCGTTCGAGAATCAAAATTTGAACGTCTGGGTGTATTTCAATACTCACCTGAAGAAGGAACAACGGCCTTCCCATTGAAAGATGATGTACCCGGAAAAGTAAAACAAGACCGCGCAGACCGTTTGATGGAACTGCAACAAAACCTTTCATTTACGCTGAATAAAGCCAAAGTAGGAAAGATCCTTAAAACGATCATCGACAAAAAGGAAGGTGATTATTATATCGGGCGAACCGAGTTTGATTCCCCTGAAGTAGATCAGGAAGTATTGATTAACGCAGAAAACAACGATTTAACCATCGGGAATTTTTATGACGTTAAAATCTCCAAAGCCGAGTTTTATGATGTATATGGTGAAGTGATTTGATCCATATCACATGCCTTTGATTGATCATTCCTTATTTTAATCCTATTTCAATTTGCCAGTTCATCTCAAACAGGTAATTTTGCATTTTAACCGAATCGTTATGCAAAAGTTATTATTTATCATTATTTCATTCCTGCTCATTTCTGGAGTTTATGCACAAACAGCCTTACCCGACACCATCGAATCGGGTTTCTACTCGGTAAAAGTTGGTAAAATGACAGTGGAGGGAAATTTTGAAAATTACCTCCTAACCGGAAACTGGATTACTTTTCTTGAATCGGGTCAGATCTATAAACTGGAACAGTACAAAGAAGGAAAAAAGAATGGCCTGCATATGATCATCAACTCGCGGGGTTATATTGAAGAACAGGCTGAATATTCAGATGGGGAATTAGATGGAAGGCGCTTAAGTTTTGGGTCAGGGGGGCGTGTAAAGTCGGATGAACACTATAAGAACGGATTACTTGATGGAAAGAGAACTTTGTATTATGATTACGGCGGCATCATACAGGAAGAAAGTTACTACACAAACGGTTTGAAAGACGGTACTACGAAATGGTACAATTCAGAAGGTAAGCTGATAGCCGAGTATAACTACAAGGAGGGAGAATTTGAAGGGTTAAAGAAAACGTATCACGACAATGAATCTTTAAAAAGTGAACAGGAATTCCATCATAATGTTGCGGAAGGTTATTTCAAAGAATATAATATAAACCGTCAATTAATTAGGGAAGGACAATACAAGGATGGCCAGAAAACAGGCGTATGGAAAGAATTTGGAATTGATGGCAAAGAGCTTAAAAAGGTAGTCTACAAAAAAGGGGAGGTGGTGAAATGAAAAAGATTGTTAACCCATACGTAAAAGTGGAAGGATATAACTGCTTCGCTTGCTCACCCCATAATGAAAACGGTTTGCAAATGACTTTTGTTGAGGATGGAGAATACCTGCTAAGTGATTGGATCCCCAAAGGCTTTTTAGCGGGCTACAACAACATACTTCATGGCGGTATTCAAGCGACTTTAATGGATGAAATAGCCTCATGGTTTATCCAGGTGAAGATGAAAACCGCGGGCGTTACTTCCAATATGAGCCTTCGTTTAAAAAGAACGGTTCATACCAACCAGGGGCCACTGAAACTAAGGGCATGGCTGAAGGAAGTCAGAAGAAATCTGGTAGACGTAAATGTGGAGCTCATTAATCCTGATGGAAAAGTAGGCGCAGAAGGCGTGATTACTTATTATACTTTTTCCGAAGATGTAGCCAGGGAAAAATTGAATTTTCCGAATCCCGATGATTTTTTTGAGACTACATAAAGTCGGCTAAAGTACATCACTTTTTATTACCATCAATTTCTCGCGTGTCATTTCATGCATGGTGTATGGAATGCCACCCATACCTATTCCTGATGCATCCCTGCCGCCAAATGGCATCCAGTCAACACGGAAAGCGGTATGATCATTAACCATTACGGCTGTTGCATTTAGTTTTTTAACTGTATCCAGAGCTGTATCAATCTGTTTGGTAAAAATGGAAGCCTGGAATGCAAATGGTACTGAATTAGAAAGTTCTATGGCTTCATCTCTTGTTTTATACGGATAGATGCAAACGATTGGACCAAAAATTTCTTCCTGTGAAACTTTGGCTTTCTTGGGTGGGTTATAAAGAACCGTTGGCTCAAAACAGGTATCAGAAATCCGTTTTCCACCACAAAGGATGCTGGCGCCGCCATCTGCCGCTTCCTTAACCCATTCTTCCAGCCGGTCAACTTCCTGTGGGACGATCAGCGGTCCTACTTCCGTTTTTTCATCAAGCGGATTACCAACCACCAGGTTTTTTGCTTTCTCGGTAATTTGATCACTTAACTTTTTCGCAATACTTTCATGAACGAATATTCTCTGAACAGAAACACAAACCTGCCCAGCGTGGTAAAAGCCACCTTTTACCAATGCCGGAACCATATCTTTAAAATCTGCATCGGGTTCCACAATCACAGGTGCAGCGCCGCCATGTTCAAGAGCAATACGGGTGCCAGGTGCAATTTTTGATCGGAGGTACCAGCCAATTTTTGCGGAACCTATAAAGGAGACATAGTTGACCCGTATATCGCACACAAGTTTCTCAGCTACAGCACTGCTACAGACAACAGCCTGACACCATCCTTCAGGTAAATCGGCTTCATGCAAAATATCTACAAAGTTTAAGCACGAAAGGGGAGTGGTGGAGGCAGGTTTGACCAGCACCGGACACCCTGCAGCAATAGCAGTAACGGTTTGGTGGATGATAAGGTTCAGCGGGTGGTTAAACGCGCTTACCGACATCACTACGCCAATGGGTTCCCGCATCGTAAAAGCAATCCTGTTTTGTGATGCTTCAGTAATGCCCATTGGTATTTGCTCTCCTTTGACTTGCCCAATCTGTTCAATAGCCAGTTTTATCCCATTGATAGCCCGCATCACTTCTACTTTTGAATCCATATAAGGTTTGCCACCTTCCTCGGCAGCAATATGCGTCAACTCCTCTACACGTGATTTCATAATGTCAACCACGCGCTCAAGGATGGCTATTTTTTTAAATGCCGGTAGCCATTTCGATTGATCTAAAAAAAGTTTATGCGCCCGTTCCAGGGCTTTGAATGCCTGTTTCTCATCAAAAGTGGGTATTTCTTTAATAAGTTTGAGATTATAAGGTGATAGTACTTTTAACATGGTTCTGAATTTTAAAATTGACAAGATTTTTCTTTTAACAATACATTAAGAATCGGATGGTTGAGCGAATAATCAACTGCCAGGTCGATTACATGCACACCATCTTTGCGAATAGATGTATGAAGGATTTCTTTGAATTCTTCATCGGTTGTCGGTCGGTAACCTTTTGCACCGTAGCTTTCGGCATACTTAACAAAATCGGGATTCTGGAAGTCAAGGCCGAAATTTTCAAATCCCATGTCTTCCTGTTTCCACTTGATCATACCATAAGCGCTATCATTGAGAATGATCACAATCAGGTTTAGCTTCAGTCGAATAGCTGTTTCCAGTTCCTGTGAGTTCATCATAAAGCCACCGTCACCACAAATAGAAATCACTTTTTTATCAGGATTCACCATTTTAGCCGCAATAGCGGACGGTAATCCTGCACCCATTGATGCAAGCGCATTATCGAGTAAAAGTGTATTATAGCTGTAGCACCGATAATTCCGGGCGAACCATATCTTGAATATGCCATTATCAAGTGTAACAATGCCATCTTCCGGAAGTTCTTTTCTTACTTCATACACCAGGCGCTGTGGTAATACCGGGAAACGGGTGTCTTCAAAGTATTTGGAAAGATGCAGATCCACCTCTTTTTTTACCAGGTTAAAATACGAAAAGTCCCAGTTTTTTTTGTTTTGTATCTGATCACCCAGTAATTTGATAGAAGTAGCAATATCCCCCATCACGATTAGTTGCGGGAAATAAACTTGGTCAATTACAGGCGATGAAAAATGGATATGAATGACTTTTGTGCCGCCTTTCTTCATAAAAAAGGGTGGTTTTTCTATTGTGTCATGACCCACATTGATAATTAAATCGGCCCGGTCGATGGCGCAATGTAGAAAGTCATTCTCTGAAAGGGCCGCGGTTCCTAAATAGTTTGTATGCCGCTCATCGATCACACCTTTACCAAGCTGGGTGTTGAAAAAAGGAATGCCGGTTTTATCCACAAAATCAGTGAGGGCCTCGCTTGGCCTGCGCCTGTTGGCACCGGCACCGATAAGTAGCAAAGGCATTTTTGCTGCTTCTATCATTTTTGCTGCTTCGGCAATCATAAACGGATTAGGGTTGGGTCTGATCATTTCCACCACATCGAATACTTCGCAATCACAATCTTCAGCAGCAATGTCTTCGGGCAGTTCGATGTGCACGGCTCCAGGTGGCTCTTCCACTGCTACCCTGAAAGCTTCCCTTATAGTTCCAGTAATGCGGTTCGCATTAATGATCTGTTTGGTGAATTGTGTAAGGGGTCGCATCATATCCACCACATCAATGATCTGAAAGCGCGCCTGCTTGCTCTTTTTAATGGGCTTTTGTCCTGTGATCATCAGCATGGGCATGGCACCCAGGTTGGCATAGGCTGCTGCGGTTACCAGGTTGGTGGCGCCGGGGCCGAGTGTCGACAGGCATACGCCTGGTTTGCCGGTGAGCCTTCCGTAGGTAGCGGCCATAAAACC